>JAJFLK010000317.1 GCA_021772735.1 Candidatus Sumerlaeota bacterium
CATCGGGCCAGTGTTCAGCGTGCCGAAGCTCTTGAAGCGCCACGGCCTGACCGTCGACGACATCGACCTTTGGGAACTGAACGAGGCCTTCGCCGTGCAGGTGCTTTATTGCCGCGAGCGGCTCGGGATCGACCCGGCCAAGCTCAACATCAACGGCGGCTCGATCTCGATCGGACATCCGTTCGGCATGACGGGCTCGCGGATGGTCGGCACGCTGGCGAACCAGATGATCGAGAACAAAGCCCGTTACGGCGTCGTGACGATGTGCATCGGCGGCGGACAGGGCGCGGCCGGACTGTTCGAGCTGTGCGGCTGAGCGGGCATGAAAATCGCCTGAACGGACATAAACAAGGCCGAATTGAGAACATGGATTTGAGACCGGGACACGCGCGAAAGTGCTCTCCCGGTCTTCTTTCGTGTGGGCCGATTCGACGCGATGCCATATCCGTGTAGAAGCGGAGAAGCAGGGGTGTTTTCCTGGCGCGAAGCGCGCGGCCTCTGGACATTGCTTCGATAAAATGAAATGATCCTACCAGTATCGAACGGATCGAATGAGAAGCCGGGATGACGGGGGAATGTCCGCAATGGAACGACCTACGAACTACCGGCCGCTTTCGCCGATATCGTTTTTGGAGCGAACCGCGAACGTGTATCGCACTCGCAGGGCGGTGGTTTACGGCGATACCGAATACACCTGGAAACAGTTCGCCGCGCGGGTATATCGCCTGGCGAACGCGCTGACCGAGGCCGGGATCGGCGATGGCGATTGCGTCGCCTTCCTGTGCCCGAACATCCCGCCGATGCTCGAAGCGCATTTCGGCGTGCCTCTGACGGGCGGCTTTCTTTGCTCGATCAACATCCGGCTCGCCCCTCGCGAGATCGAATACATCATCAATCACTCCGGCGCGAAGGCGCTGTTCGTGGATTCCGAATTTGCCACCGTGATCGAGCCGATCCTGGATAAAATTCCCGAAGTTAAGATGATCGTGAATATCATCGACGAGGGCGCAGCCATTGGCTCAAAGGCCGCGCCGGGGCACGGCGGCAAACCGCTCGAAGGCAAACCGAATTACGAAGACTTCATCGCCGGCGGATCGCCCGAGCCCGTCGAGAATCCGGTCGAGGACGAGACCGGCGCGATCTCGATCAATTACACCAGCGGGACAACCGGCAATCCCAAGGGCGTCGTCTACACGCATCGCGGCGCGTATCTGAACTGCCTTGGCGACGCGCTGGAATCCGGGCTCGGGACGCACACGAGATACCTGTGGACCGTGCCCATGTTTCACTGCAACGGCTGGTGCTTCACCTGGGGCGTGACGGCTGTGGGCGGGACTCACGTCTGCCTGCGTAAGGTCGATCCCGAGGTGATTTTCGACCTGATCGAGAGCGAGCGGATCACCATGTTCTGTTCGGCGCCGACGGTCCTGATCTCGCTATACAGTCACCCGCGTGCCAAGTCGGTCAAGATCGACTGGCCGATGATGGCGTTTACCGGCGGCGCGCCGCCCTCGCCGACAGTCATCAAGGAAATGGAATCCCTCGGCATCGAGATCAACCAGATTTATGGCCTGACCGAAACCTACGGGCCGCATACGGTCTGCGCGTGGCAGGAGAAATTCGATGGGCAGGGCGCCGAACGCCGGTTTGCGATGAAGGCGCGCCAGGGCGTCGCGAACATCACGGCGCATGAGCTATCGGTCTTCGATGAAGAGAACAATCCCGTCCCCGCAGACGGGGAGACCATGGGCGAGGTCGTCATGCGGGGCAATAACGTCATGGCGGGATACTTCAAAGACGCCGAGGCCACGGCCCAGGCGTTCCGGGGCGGCTGGTTCCACAGCGGCGACATGGGCGTGATGCACGCCGACGGATACATCGAGCTGCGCGATCGCAGCAAGGATGTCATCATCAGCGGCGGAGAGAATATCTCTTCGATCGAGGTCGAAAACACTCTGTATCGCCACCCCTCGGTGCTCGAAGCCGCCGTGGTCGGCGTGCCGCATGAGAAGTGGGGCGAAGTGCCCAAGGCCTACATCGTCCCCAAACCAGGCGAGACGCCGAGCGAGCAGGAAATCATCGAGTTCTGCCGCGGCGAGATGGCACACTTCAAATGCCCGAAGTCTGTCGAGTTCGGCGAACTGCCCAAGACCTCAACCGGGAAGATCAAGAAATTCGTCCTGCGCGAGAAGGAATGGGCCGGCCAGGAAAAGCGTATTAACTGAGGAAACGGAAGGAGTCGATCTGGCATGAGATATAATCGAGCAGCGCTGATTTGGGCGATCCTGGTCGTGCCGATGTGGGCCGAAGCCGCGCCGATGCAGTTTGTCGATGACGCTGCGGCTTCCGGTATTACATTCGTCCAGAGCCAGGCCGTCCGCAAATTCTCAAGCGGCGCGGTCGCCGAGGATTTCGACAACGATGGGTGGGTCGACCTGTATGTGGTGCAAGGCGACGAGCTACTCCCCTCTCACCTTTATATGAATCAGGGCGATGGAACCTTCACCGAAGAAGCTGCGGACCGGGGGGCGCAACTTTTCGTCAATGGGCTTGGCCCGGCGGCGGCCGATTACGATAACGACGGCGATGTGGATCTCTGCGTCTCGACGAACGATGGGTTTCATCCGCTGCTCATCAACGACGGCGCCGCGACATTCACGATCCAGACCAATCAGGTCACGCAGCCGCTCACGGACCGGACAACCAGCGTGAGCTGGGGCGATGTGGATAACGACGGTCAGCTCGAGCTGCTCCTGGGAACCTGGCAGATCGCCGGCGGGGCGACGAATCTTTTCATGTACTACAATCGCGGCGGGGGCCAATTGGAGAACTACGAATTCCGCGTCGACCCCAGCTTGAAAGAACAATGGATCTTTTCGCCTCGATTCGCGGACGTAAACAACGACAGAAGATCCGATCTCCTCGTCGTCGCCGATTTTACGAACTCTCAACTTTTTCATAACGTGGGCGGCGGCAAGTTCGAGAACTTAACGGCCATCTCGGGCGCGTCGCTGGATATGCACGGCATGGGAAATGCTGTCGGCGACTACGACAACGACGGCGATCTGGATTGGTTCGTCACGACGATCAACCGGGATCGGGACGAAAACCATCTGTATCGGAATCTTGGCGACGGCCTGTTCGAGGACGTATCGCTCGGGGCCGGCGTATTCGCTCAAGATGTCTGGGGCTGGGCGGCGTCATTCGGCGATCTCGACCTGGACGGCGATCTGGACATCATCCACACCGGGGGGTGGAACTTGCCCGGGGAACTCATGCTCTTCGATAATCAGGGCGATGGAACATTCGTCGAAGTCGCGCAGGTCTCGGGTCTGAGCGAGACGGTAGAGGGCCGGGGCCTCTTGCTTGCCGATCTCGATAACGACGGCGATCTGGACGTTTTCATCTCCGATGTCGGCGCGCCCCCGCTTCTATTTCGCAATGTGACGGCGACGACGAATCACTGGCTCAAGGTTCAACTGGCCGGTAAAGGAGCCTTGCATCGCCACGGCATCGGCTCGCGGGTTTACATCACGGCCGGCGGTGTGACTCAGATGCGCGAGCTCCACGCCTCGACGAATTACATGTCGCAGGATCCCGGCCGAATCGCGCATTTCGGGACGGGAGTCAACACGAAGGCGACCGAGGTCCGCGCGGAATGGGTCAATGGCGATGCAGTTATTCTTCCCGATGTCCCGACCGACCAGGCCATCGAAATAACGAGCCCCGGGGCGTTGGTATCGAAGCGGCTTGCGGTGGTCGGGCAGTCCGTCGCGGCGTCAGGCGCGCGTATCTTGGCTCCGGGAGAAACCGGCGAATGGGAGGTCGAAGGCCAGATGTTTGCCGATCCGTTCAGCATGTCGTTCGCGACGCCCGGCGAGAAAGAATTAATCTGGAGAATTTTCGACTCCGGCGGATCGACGCTCCTGCGAACCGAGATCCTTCGCATTCAAGTCATCGTGCCTCCGGTCGTGGTGAATCGCGCGGCAAGCTGGACCGATTATCCGTAGATACGAGTCTTGATGTGCCCCGGCACCCATATGAATCGCTAATATGAAATCCTGCCCCGGCGACGAATCGCACCACCGCGAATACAACAACGAGCGCGACATGGATCGGTTCTGGGCTGAGATCAGGCCCGAGCGCGAACCCATGCAGCAGTGGTGGTTTATCCCCCTGCTGCTCGTGCTCGCCGTGGCAAGCGTTCCGTGGTATCTGCCCGGCGGCGTGACAGGGCGAATCGTTGGCGGTCTGCCGATCTGGGTCTGGACCGCCATTGCGTGCTCTGCGGGAATCTCAACCCTGACGGCGGTCCTCGCCCTCCGGTTCTGGCGCGATGACGAACCGGACCACGAGCCCGAAAATCAGCGGGATCCCGAGCGGGGCGCCAAGACGCAAGACGAGAAGACGGGCGCCGAACCGGACAATGAGGCTCCGGACAAAACGGATCTGCGCCCATGAAGCCGGAACCGATCCATCTGGGCAATAGCGCGCTGGTCTTCATGGGCCTGTATCTGCTTGGGATGATCGGGCTCGGGTTTCTCGGCAGGTCGAGGCGGCGTGGGCACTCGCTCAAGGATTTCTACCTCGCCGGCTCCGGATTCGGATTCATCGTTCTCTTCCTCACGCTGTTCGCGACCCAATACAGCGGGAACACTCTGCTTGGATTCTCGGGCCGGACGTACCGGCAGGGCGCAAGCTACATCAATTCGGTCACGTTCATGATCCTCGTGATCTCGTGTTACATGATCTATGCGCCCAGGCTGTATCGGCTCGCGAAGCGGTTCGGATACATCACACCGGCCGATTTCATATACCACCGGTTCGGCTCGCACGCGCTTCGGGTTGTCGCCGTGATCCTGCTGTGCTGGGGTCTCGGCAATTACATCCTCGAGCAGCTCGTCGCGATGGGACACGCCGTCCAGGCTCTCTCGGACGGACGGATCGGGTTCATGACCGGCGTCGTAATACTGGCCTGTGTGATGCTGGTTTACGAATCGCTCGGCGGGATGCGATCGGTCGCGTGGACGGACGTCGCCCAGGGCATGCTCTTGCTCACCGGATGCTCGTGCATCCTCTACCTGCTGCTCACTTCCCAAGGCGGGCTGCCGGCGGCAGCCGAGACCATCATGGCAGACGTTCCCGAGAGATTCGAAACCCCCGGCTGGGCGGGCGTCAGGAGCTGGACGAGCAACCTGATCCTGTTCGGCCTGGGCATCGCGATCTACCCGCACGCGATCCAACGGCTCTTTGCGGCGAGGACTCTTGGCACGCTGCGCAGGAGCCTGGGCGTCATGGCATTCATGCCGCTGGTGACGACGCTCCTGGCGTTCATGATCGGCTTGATCGGCCTGAGCCGCTTCCCGGGCCTCTCCCACGTGGACGCCGATAAGATCACGGTCTACGTCATGAGCTCGATCGGCGGGCAGGGGTGGATCAGTTATTGGCTGGTGATCGTCGTGCTTTCGGCCGTCGTCGCGGCGATCATGTCCACTGCGGATTCTGCCCTGCTCTCGATCGGCTCGATGGTCACCAAGGATATTTACAAGACCTACTTCCGGCCCGAGGCTAGCCCGGAACATTACCTCAAAGTCGGCAAGGTATTCGGCTGGGTGCTGATGGCCTTCCTGATCCTGTTCGCCTGGGTCTCGATTGAGACCGAAAGCTCGATATTCCTGCTCATCAAGCTCAAAGTGGAGTTCATGATCCAGCTCTCGCCAGCTTTCATGCTGGGGGTTTTCTGGCGTCGCCTCCCGGCCCGGGCGGTGCTTCTCGGCGTCGTCCTGGGCACGGCGTTCACGCTGGTAGTCTGGGGCGGGGCCGCAGCCGGGGCGTGGGAGACCCGCTCGCCTTGGGGGATCAGCGCCGGAGTCTGGGGCCTCGCGATCAATTATGGGGTCTGCATCGCCGGCGGCCTGCTCGCGCCCGATCCTGCCAAAGAATCATGACATTGCGGTCATAATTTTATGGCCCGGGCCCCGGCCGCGCGGTAGAATCGGTGCTTGCTGGCAATTTGCATCTTTCAGACAGGCAGAGCGGGAAAACAGAATATGACCTCGGAAAACGGCCAACTGAGCTTCGCAAGCACCGACCGGTATTATCTGGACCCGGAGCTGCAATCGATCGTGAACATCGCCCTGGTGATGGAAAAACCGCTCCTGCTGACCGGCGAGGCGGGCACGGGCAAGACGCAGCTTGCGATGGAAGTCGCTCGATCACTCGGCATGGATATCCAAATCCTACGGGCGAAATCGACGATCAAGGGCGAGGAATCGTGTTACACGCAGGATACCGTCCTGCGCCTGAACGACGCACGTTTCGGCTCGGCCGAGACCGGGCGCAACGTGCAGGATTTCTACGATTACGTCATCTGGGGGCCGGTCGGCCGCGCGTTCAACGCAGAGAAGAAAACCGTCCTGCTGCTCGATGAGATCGACAAGACCGAAAGCGATGTTCAGGACAACCTGCTCGATATCCTGGAGGATCACTCCTTCGTCATCCGCGAGACGAACACGCTCGTCAAAACCAAGATCCCGCCGGCGATCTTTATTACGTCGAACGCCAAGCGCGAACTGTCGGATCCTTTTTTGCGCCGGTGCTACTGCCATCACATCGCCTTCCCCAAACCCGAGCAGATGAAGGAGATTGTCGCGCTGCATTATCCCGAGACAAATCCCGAGCTGATCGAATCGGCGATGACGATCTTCTACGACCTGCGCAGCCGCGGATTCGAGAAACCCCCCGCAACAAGCGAACTGCTGAACTGGATCGGCGCGCTGGAGATCATCGGCGAGGTGCCGGACCGCGAGAAGCCGACGATGATGGGCACGCTCTTGAAGCG
>JAJFLK010000318.1 GCA_021772735.1 Candidatus Sumerlaeota bacterium
TCGATGCCGTGCAGGGCGCAGTCGACGGCGTGGCCTTGAAGCCCGACCCCGAAGGCATCATCCGGTTGATGGACCGGTTTGGCGTCTGTGCGGGTCAATCACTCTATGTCGGCGACGGCCGGCCGGACATCGAAGCCGCAAACGCTGCGGGCGTCGTGTGCCTGGGGGTCGCCTGGGGAGTCGAGCCGCCGGAGCGGTTGCTTGAACTCGGCGTAAAGTTGTCGGCCGGATCGGCCGATGAACTTTGTGATTTAATCCTGAGTGAACTGTCCTGAACGATTCGAGCGCGAGTCGGGCTTAATCCAGAAGTTGGCGGTCGCGTTCGGTCTGATCGATGATCGCGGCGAGCCGATCGTATTCCTCGCGGCTGAGGTGGCCACGTTCGAGCAGAACGTCGAGATCGCGCCGTCCATCGGCGGCCGAAATCGGCGGCGGGGCAGGGGCCGGGGCCGGGCGGTGCGGTTTGGATGCACGGGGAGGCTTGGATGCGGCGGTTGGCTTGGGCGCGGCGGACGTACTAATGGGCGCATTGGAAGTCGAAGGCTGGACAGAACGAGGCGACGCAGGCTGTACGGCAGGTGCGGTGGTCTGATTCTTGAATACCGGCCGTGCCGTTGCCGCCGATTTTGCCGGTGATTTCGCGGGTGATTCTGAGATCTTCATCGGAGTGACGTTCGGGGCTGCGGGTCTCGCGGATTGAGCGGGCGCCACCGGCCGCTTTGCACTTTGCGGCTGGCGAGGGGCTCTGGTGATGTGCGCTTCGAGCGGATCGATGGCCTTGGGCGTCGCCGGAGGTTTTGCGGGGGGTTTCGCAGGGGATTTCGCGGTCAATGCCTGGTGAGCTTCGGGAGCGTCGGCCTCGGCCATGATCGCGCTTGGCGGCGCGGGGGTCTCGCGGGATTCAGAAGGTTGGGGCCGCGCGGACTTGCCAGCCTTACGTGGTTGCGCTGTAGGTTTGCCCGATGGCTCGGTCTCAAGCGCGGCAGACGATTCGGCGGATGACTCCGCGCCGAGGCCGAGCTGCTCGCGTAGTTGGTCCTCAAGGGACAGCCTGTCCCCACTCTTCGCAGATCCGAAGTAGAGGTCGTGGTCGATCTTTGCTTCGGCGGGCACTTCGGTTCGGTTGGCGAGCGAGGCGCGGGCGGCGGCCGTTCCCGGGCCGATCAGTTCGCCGGCGCGGGCCGGGTTCACCTCAAGCGTCAGCAGCAGGTCGCCGGCCTTGCCCTGCTCTTCGGCCTCGCTGATCTCGCGCAGTTCGCGCTGGGCCATCCGCTGGCGCATCGTTTTGTATTCCGCGTCGCTGACGAGGCCCTTGTCTTGCATGGATTTGAGATCGCCGAACGTCACGCCCATTTCGGTGACGCCGTGTACGCGTTTATTAACTACGGATCGAACGATCAGGCGTCCGATGACAAGGGCAACGAGCGCGATTGCGATCCACAGGGCGTACCCGATGACGTCCGAATAACCGGAGCTTTCGAGTGCGAGGATGCCTTGGAGACGTTCCATGAGTTGCTTGAATCCGAACTCTTTTTGCCGTGGCTAACGCATCGCGGCCGCGTGGGGTCCGACGCCCAATTTCTCCGCGATCGCACCGCCGGGATCGGCTTCGCGCATGAGGTGCTCGCCGACGAGGATGCCGTCGACGCCGAGCCCCGCGAGCCGAAGCGTGTCTTCGCGGTCGCGGATGCCGCTTTCGCTGATGACGGTCTGCGACGCCGGAACGCGGCTGATCAGGTTTTCAGTCTGCGAGAGATCGGTCGTCAATTCGCGCGTTCGCAAATCGCGGTTGTTGATACCGAGCACATCGGGCGCGAGCGCGAGCGCGTCGTCGAGGTCGGCGGCTTTGTGGATTTCAATGAGGACATCCAGGCCAAGCTCGCCCGCCAGCTCGCGCAGTTCGCGCTGCGCCGCCCAGGGGATGAGTCCAGCGATCAGGAGAATGGCATCGGCGCCGGCGGCGCGGGCTTCATTGACCTGATACGGATCGATCATGAATTCCTTGCGCAGGATCGGCAGCGATGAGGCCCCGCGCGCGCGGATCAACGCACCGAGCGAGCCCTGGAAATACTTCTCGTCCGTCAGGACGCTGATCGCCGCCGCGCCACCGGCCTCGTATGAGCGGGCGTGCGCGGGCGGATCGAAGTCCTCGCGGATCACGCCCCGGCTCGGCGAAGCGCGTTTGATCTCGGCCACGACGCGCAACGTCGATTGCGCTTCGCGCGTGCCGTCCGCAGAACGGGTCCCCCGCAATGCCCGGGCGAATCCCTGGCACGGACCCCGGGCGACGGCCGCTCGGGCGCGCTCGGCGACGGCCGCCGCAGGCGCCTCGCTCTGAAGGGTGGCCACGAATTCGCGTTTGTAGGCGGTGATTTCGTCAAGGATGGTCATGGTCGTTAGCGATCGGGCCGCTTCATTGTCGTCTTCAATCGGTCTCGTCCGCGGCCTGTTCCGAGGTCGCAATAAGTTTATCCAGCGCCTCGGTCGCTTTGCCCGAGGCAACGGCCTCGCGCGCCTGGGCCAGGCCTTCTTTGAGATCGGCGGCGCGGTCGGCAACGACCAATGCGGCGGCGGCATTGAGCAGCGCGATATCGGCCTTGGGTCCGGGCTCGCCGGCGAGGATGGCCCGGATCGTCGCGGCGTTCTCGGCCGCGGTGCCGCCGAGCAGGTCTTCGGCCCGCGCCGTATTGATGCCGAGCGCTTCGAGCTCGGTCGGGCCGATGCGGTAGTCGCGAGTATCGCCGTCGCGCAGTTCGGTGATATCCGTCGGGCCGGTCGTTGTGATCTCATCCAGGCCATCCGCGCCGTGGACGATCATCACGCGCTCCGAGCCCAGGCTTGCCAGCACGCGGGCGAAGATCCGCGTGAGACGTCCGTCATATACGCCGATCAGTTGCCTCCGCGCGCCGGCCGGATTGGCCATCGGGCCGAGCATATTGAAAATCGTGCGCACGCCCATCTCGCGCCGGGTCGGCCCGACGTGGCGCATGGCCGAATGAAAAGCCGGCGCGAAGAAGAAAGCCATACCGGCCTCGTCAAGGCATCGCACCGCGCCCGCCGAGGGCAAGGCGATCTTGACGCCCAGAGCTTCGAGCACATCGGCGCTGCCGCATTTGCCGCTGATGGCGCGGTTGCCGTGCTTGGCGTCGCGCGCGCCCGCCCCGGCTGCGATCAGCGCCGCAGCGGTCGAGATCTTGGACGTCCCCGAGG
>JAJFLK010000319.1 GCA_021772735.1 Candidatus Sumerlaeota bacterium
GCTTGAGAAATTCCGAGGAAAGGTTCAGGTAACCGGTCTGATCGATCTGAAAGAAGCCAAGCGAGCGCGACCCCTCGGGAAGGGCCGAAGCGAGCGTGGCGCTGCGCGGAGGCGAGAAAAGCCCCTCGACGACGAGACGACCGCGCTCGGCATCGCCGACCGGGCGGCGCAGGCGACGCGGATAAGGCGTCAGCTTGCGCCTGTCGCGCGTCAGGAAAATCTGGACGAGCCGATCGGCTCCGGCCGGCCGGAAGTCTGCATCCGGCATGAGGCTGACTTCGGACTGAAAGGCGTAGAGGATCTGATCGAGCGTGCCGCGCCGGGCGAAATCCTGCAAAGCCTGGAACACGCCGCCGACGATCGCGACGGCGACAACGACGGCCAGCAGGAAATACAGAAATCCCGCGCCGCGCTCGTCTTCTAAATCCTCGTCGGACTCGGCGTAATCGTCGACATCGACATCATCATCGGCGTGGGGCGGGGCGGGTGAGTCCGTCATCGGTTTTGCGCTGTCGATATATCAGGTGCGGACGACGCCCGCACAGGGGGAGTCAGGGTTTGACCATCGGATCGGGCTGATCGATTGGATCACGCGGATCGGCAGCGAGCTCGACGACTTCGGCAGAAGGCTTATCGGCCGATTCGTCAGCTCCGGGCTCTTCGCCGGGAGTGGCGTTGCGCCGCTGATGGTGGACCGCGACTCGCTCGGATTCGCTCAGCTCTTCGGCGGGGACGACATCCTCGGATTGCTCGATTGCGCGCAGCTCTTCATCCTCGGCGTCGCTGCGGTCGAATAGATAAATCGGCCCGAAGCTTTCGGCCTGCTCCAAGCCCAGGCTCTGGCTTTTGAGCATCGACAGAATCGCCAGGAAAAAGACGATCATCTCCAGGCGGGAGCCGCACTGCTCGAACACCTTGACGACTTCGACGCGGCCCTCGCGGGCGAGGCGATCTTCGAGGACGGAAATCTTCTCTTCGACGGAGAACTGCTCTTCGGTCACGAGGTGCCAGCCGCGCGCATCGGCGAACCGCAGCACGCGACGGAATGCGCCGAGCAGCGTTTCGAGATCTCCGGTCAGCTCGGCATTCTCCTGCTCGTCGATAATCCGAGGCAGAGCGACGTCACGCAGATAAACTCGGGCCTGCTCGCCCTCGCGACGCTGGAGTTCCGAAGCGGCTTCCTTGAAGCGGCGATACTCGACCAGCTTTTCCATCAGCATCTGCGCGGTGAGGATGTCGTCGACTTCCTCCTCTTCTTCCTCGGCATCGCCCGAATCGGGCAGGAGCGAGCGCAGCTTGATATTGACCAGAGTCGCGGCCATGACGATGAACTCGCCGGCGACTTCGAGATCGAGCGATTCCATCAATTGAAGGTAGGCCAGATATTGCTCGGTGATCTTGCGGATGCGGATGTCCTGGATATCCATCTCGTTGATCTTGACGAGATGGAGGAGCAGGTCGAGCGGCCCCTCGAAGATATCGAGCTTGAGATTGTAATCGGCTGCGGTGGCGTTCAACGGCGGGACTCCTTGGGGGCGGGATCGATCAGGCGGACGGCATTATATCAGGATCGAGGCCAATAGTGGAAATGGGATCTCGGCAGCGTCAGGCCAAAGGATCGTCGCTCTCGCCGCCTCGGGTCTTGCCGGCCTCTTTGGCCTCGGGCGGAGCGGATCTGCGGAGCCGATCGATCTCGCGCGATATGGCGTCGTTTTTCGGGCCTTTGAGTCTTTTCATAATTTGGCTGCGAACGTCGGGACTGAAAAACAGCGCGACGACGACGACCGACCAGAACAGGTAGAGGATCATCATCGGGACCGAGATGTTCATTTGGACCCTCCTGCTTCCTTATCCCTATGCCGGCAGGTGCAGCACCTCGCGCAGTTCGCCCATTGTCTCGCAAGCGACTTTGCGGGCGCGGGTGTTTCCATCATCGATTATCTCGTCCAGAGCTTCGGGTTTGGCATCGAAGGCCGCGCGGCGCTCGCGCATGGGATCGAGCAGGCCGCCGATTGAGGCGGCGAGGCGTTTCTTGCAATCCACGCAGCCGATCGCGGCGCTGCGGCAGTCCGTGGCGATCTCGTCGCTCTCGTCGGCCGTGAAGATCTTGTGATACGAAAAAACGGAGCAGATTTCGGGCGTGCCTGGATCGGTGCGGCGCACGCGAGCCGGATCGGTCACCATCTCTTTGACCTTGGCCCAGACGCCTTCGGCTGTATCGGAGAGATAAACACAGTTGTTCCACGACTTGCTCATCTTGCGTCCGTCCGTGCCGAGCAGTTTGGGCACGCGGGACAGCTTGGGTTTGGGCTCGGGGAAGATCGCCACGCCGGTGAAGTGATGCACACGCCGGACGATCTCGCGGCACAATTCAAGGTGCGCGAGCTGATCCTCGCCGACCGGGACGACATCGGCCTTGTAGAGAATAATATCGGCCGCCTGCAGGACGGGATATCCGAGGAAGCCGTGCGTGTTCAGCTCCTTGTCCTTCATCTGGGCCTGCATATCTTTGAACGAAGGCGTGCGTTCGAGCCAGGGGATCGGCGTGAACATGCCGAGCAGCAGGGCGAGTTCGGCGTGCTCCTTGACCTGAGATTGGATGAAGAGCACGGATTTCTCGGGGTCCAACCCGGCACCGATCCAATCGAGCATCATGCCGCGCGAGTACTCGGCGAGGTGCGAGCTATCGGCATAATCCGAAGTCAGCGCATGCCAATCAGCGACCATGAACAGGCATTCGAACTCGTCTTGGAGATCGACCCAGTTCTTGACCGCGCCGACGTAATTGCCCAGATGCAGAGGGCCGGTCGGGCGATTGCCCGAGAGCACGCGCCCCGAGCTGGGGGCCTTGGGCGGGGAGTCCGGGCTCGCCTCATCCGAGACAGCCGCTGCGGGATCGGTCATGGGAACCTCACGAGGCAGGCGGGCGGAACGCTTGCGTTGGATGTCTTGCGGCCGGCTGGCGCAGTGCGACCGCCGCCGATCCTAACAATCCATTGGATCAAACGGAACCGGGAATAAGCAGATTGCGAGCCGGGGATGTATTGCGGATACGCAGACTCTCGTCTTCGAACGTCCGCCGCGGCTCGACTGTTTATCGATACGCCTTCCACGACTCCCCGACGCTGTTCATCGGCGTGGGTGTCGGTGTCGCCGTCGGCGTGGGTGTTGCCGTCGCCGTGGGTGTGGGTGTCGGTGTTGGCGTCGGTGTCGGTGTGGGTGTCGGTGTGCAGCCGCCGGAGAAAGTCTGGCCGACGTTGACGGCATCCGGTGTATCGTTGAGCGCCGATTGCCATGTGAAGTCGCTCTTCTGGTTGCCGGTGCCGCCGAGCTGGAGCGAATCGCCCGCCAGCGTGCCGCTCGTTTCAGATACTCCGATATCCACCGAACTCATACCCGAAGCCGGCCCGTCGGTCGCCGAGAATGAGCCCTCGTAACTGATGAACTCAATGACGGTATTGGTGTCGTCCACGAGCGCGAGGCCGTCCGGAGCGCCGTTCTGGATGCCCGTAAATGTAAACTGGATGACGCCAAGGCACGCTTGCAGATCGGGGATCACGCCTGTGAGGTTGATCGTACTGTAAGATGCGCCTCCATTGCCGTTGTATCCGACAATGCTCCATCCGGTCAGGCTCATGCCCGCCGGACCCGCGATTTCCACGAACTCACCGACATCGGTGCCGCTGTTGTCATAATGGATTTCGTTGATCCAAGGGGTCCCGCCTCCGGGGGGTGGCGGCGTGGGCGTCGGGGTCGGCGTTCCTGTGGGAGTGGGCGTTGGGGTCGGGCCGCTCCCGCAGCCAACGCCGTTGAAGACGCAATCGACCCAATTGGGGAAGTCCACAAAGGGATTGCGATTGCCTTGGAAGCCGAACACCGTATCGTTGTGCTGGCGCTCGAAGTCGTCGACGGGATCGTCGAGATGCCATTGAAGGATGGTTGCGCGCAGACCCATGTAACCGACCGTTTCGTTGTTGCCGGTGTTTGAATTGCCAATCAGCGTGGTGTTGTCCGTCACGATCAGATCGGGCTCAGGGACGCCCGTAATGCCGTGAGCGACGCCATCGTATCGGACGTCCATGTAGAGGATTGACCGAGCGACGTCGCCCCGGCGGCCGTTCCAAGTCTCCCACGCGCCCGTCTCGAAAGAGCCCTCGGTCCAGTTCGAATTGCCGGGATACGTCCCCGAGCCGCCGCCCTGGCCGTTATTGAGCACCGTCGGGTTTTCGATGCAGCCGGCGTTGCAATCCTTGTATGGCTTGTTGCTGCGCGAGGTGTTGTATCCGGGATCGCTGAGATAGAGATGATGGGCGTCCGTGTACGGCATGTTGGTCGATCCGTCGTTCGGAAAACCATAGGATTTGGGCCAACTGTGCTCGCGGTTATAGGGGCCGCTCCCGCCGCCGAACTTGGCGATCGAGAGGTTCCCGTAGACATCCAGTATGTTGGACGCGTTGTTCGGATCTTCCTGGGCCGGCTCCAGAATATCCCAGGTGTCGGTTCCGGTCGCCGTATATGGAAACCGCGTATGGTCGTCGATGATATTGTTCAGCGTCGTCCGTAGCGTCGTGGGGTTCGTGTCGTCGACCGAACTGTAGTATCCGGGCGGAATCTGCGCCGCGAGGTTCGAGGCGAAAAGGGCAAACGCTGCTGCCAGGCCCGTCAAGGTCATCGAGCCGCGGTATCGATACATCATTAGTTCTCTCTCCGATAATTGGGCTTCTGTGGCGAGCCCGTGCGAAATAGAAACAGTGCGCAGATGCCGCCTTGGAGCGGTGACAGGGTGATTGAGCCAGCATCGGCCCCGACAAATATATATACCACCCACAATCCCTCGGAAGTCTCAAAACGAGAGGCTGAAGGGGCGAAAGAGCTGGAGCCGCGCCTGAATAGCTCTCTTGACCTTGGACAAAGGGGACATTCGGCCCGAAAAAAGCGGCTTTCCACCTGGCGGTGGCCGTATGGTCGGGAATGCATCCTGATCCAACCCCCTTTGT
>JAJFLK010000320.1 GCA_021772735.1 Candidatus Sumerlaeota bacterium
CCCTCTCTCCTGCGAGCGGCTGCAAAGAATTACGGCGATGTCTATGCCGTCGTCGATCCCGGCGATTACGATGACGTTCTGGACAGTCTGCGCGAGGGACGCGAATCCAAGACGAAGGGTCTGCGGCGCAGACTCGCCGGAAAGGTCTTCGCGCATACATCGCGCTACGATCAGGTGATCGCAAGATACCTCGCCGAAATGAGCGCCGCAGACCGCGCGACATCACAATCCCAATCCAGCTCCGATCCCCTTGCCCCCTCTTCGATGCCCGAGAGGCTATCGATCGAATGGCCGATCAAGCAGCGTCTGCGATATGGCGAGAACCCTCATCAGGCCGGTGCGTTATACACGGACCCCCACCAGGCCACGGGGCAGAACCTCGTCGTGGCCCGTCAGCTCCAGGGCAAGGAGCTTTCGTATAACAATTATCTCGATGGCGATACCGCGCTCGCGATGGCGCGGGAATATGCCGAGCCCGTTGCGGTCATCCTCAAGCACAGCAACCCGTGCGGGATCGGGACCGACGCGAGCCTCGTCCGCGCATACGAGAAGGCGTTGGAATGCGATCCGCTTTCGGCCTTCGGCGGGATCGTGGGCGTGAACCGGCCCGTCGGCGCCGATCTGGCCGTGCAACTCGGTAAGATATTTCTCGAAGTCATCATCGCACCGGAGTTCGACGAGGCGGCACGGGCAATCCTGGCGAAGAGAAAAAACCTGCGATTGCTCGAAGTCGGAGCAATCCGCCCGCCCGACGCCGGACTCACAATGCGATCGGTTTCCGGAGGCATGCTCGTCCAGCAGGCCGATGTACAAGGCGGTGCCCGAGCTGACATGGAAGCCGAGATGAAAGTCGTGACGAGCACGAAACCGACGGACGAGGATCGACTGGGATTGAAGTTCGCGTGGAAGGCGGTCAAGTGGGTCAAGTCCAACGCGATCGTTTATACGACATCGGATCGAACGCTTGGAATCGGAGCAGGACAGATGAGCCGGATCGACGCGGCGAAGCTCGCGCTCGAAAAGGCGGGCTCCGGTGTCGGGGGATCGTACCTCGGCTCGGATGCTTTTTTCCCATTTCGCGACGTGGTCGACCTCGCCGCCGAAGCCGGCGTGAAGGGGATTATCCAACCGGGCGGATCGATCCGCGATGAGGAAAGCATTTCTGCGGCCGATGAGCACGGACTCGTCATGATCTTCACCGGCCGCCGCCACTTCCGGCATTAAGCGCTCGCCTCGGGCGATGACGCTTGCGAACACCGGACGGCTTTGAAAGATTGGATCGATAGGCGGACGCCGCGAGGCGGTCTCTACGATCCGGCCGCCGGTCTTAACGGCTGGCTCCACCGCGCAGAACGCAGACCAGGAATTACAAACGTGGGTAAGCGAGCTTCTCCTCCTCCGCTCATCGGCGTGATCGTCGAGAACGACACTCAAAGCGAGTCGATCGAGGCCGCGCTCTGCCTCTTCGAAGAATGGAGCGTGGCCGTCGAGTTGGAGGTCGCATCGGCTGCCTATACGCCGGCGCGCGTCGGCGAATGGGCCGCCGGAGCTGAGGCGCGCGGCATGCAGGCGATCATCGCGGCGGGCGAGGTCGGTGATTTCCTTGCCGCTGCGGTCGCGGCGCATACGAACCTCCCGGTGATCGCGGTGGTCAGGGGCGGCTCGCCCGCCATCTCGGAGATGCCGGAGGGCGTGCCGGTCGCATTTGTGAGTGGCCGGGGCGCGGCGAACGCGGCCGTACTCGCGCTGCAAATCCTGGCGCGCACCGGCGAACACTGGGCCGAGCTGCATCGCGAATATCGCGAGTCGCTCATCGAAAGCGTCGAGAGCATCGAAGACAGTGCGGGGATGCCTCCCGACGATACCGAAGAAGACGAGCCTCGCCGGGATGCAGAGATCGAGCGCGAGTCCTCAGCGCGAATCCGGCCCATCGACTTGACGCAGCCGTTGCATGCGCCCGCAGGAAGCAGGACCGTCAGGCGCGAGGATGCGAATGATTCCGAGACGGCGCGGCAAGGCAAGGCGCGAGCCAAACACGCCGGTGCGCTCGCGGAAACGCCCGGCGGCGGGGCACGGCGGCTGGGCCGAGTCAGCGTGGACGCGGAAATGATGGACGTCGAGATCACCGAGGAAGCGGTTGAATGTCTGCTTGAGGGCGGGATCGTGGCCGTCCCGACCGAGACGGTCTATGGGCTTGCAGTTGACGCAACAAATCTGGCCGCCGTCGCAAGATTGTTCGCCCTCAAGGGCCGCTCCGATTTAAAACCGGTAACGGTCTTCATCGATTCGCAACGGCTCCTGGCTTCGCTCGTCCGCAATCTGACGGCCGACGTCAAGCGCCTGCTCGAAGCGTTCTGGCCCGGGCCGCTGACGGTGGTTTTCGAGAGGCGTGGCCCCGAATTCGCGCACCTGTCCCACGACAACACGATCGGAGTGCGGCTCCCGGATCACTCAATCCCCCTGACCTTAATGCAGGAACTGGAGAGGCCGATCGCCTGCACTTCGGCCAACCCATCAGGCGAGCCCCCGGCGACGACCGGAGAGCGAGTCGAGCGATACTTCGGCTCGGAAGTAAATATGATCCTGGACGCGGGACCGCGCGAGATGCAGCCGCCGTCGTCGGTGATCGATGTCTCCAGCAAGCCCTATCGCCTCGTGCGTGAGGGATCGATCAGCCGAGATCAAATTTGCGCCGTGATCGGCGATCTACTTGCACACGAAGACGAGGAAGAAGGCTCATGAAGCTCGGAGTATTGACGGTAGTTTTCCAGGATCAGCCGCTTACGAAGGCGCTCGACATCATTCGCGACGCGGGCTTGGAGATGGTCGAGATCGGGACGGGCAATTATCCCGGCAGCCGGCACTGCAATCTCGATCGGCTGCTCGCTTCTGCCGGGGAGCGTGAGAAATTCCTGAACCAGATCCACCGCCGGGGTCTGGAGATCTCGGCGCTTTCGTGCCATGGGAACGCGCTGCATCCCAACAAGGCCATCGCGAAGAAAGCCGATCGAGTCGCAAAGAGAACAATACGTCTCGCCTCGCTGCGCGGCGTTAAGACGGTGGTCGAATTATCGGGCAGCCCCCGCGAAGGCCCCGCCGCCC
>JAJFLK010000033.1 GCA_021772735.1 Candidatus Sumerlaeota bacterium
GCCAGATCCGCACGGACAGTTCTCGGTCTTTCTCGGTCCAGGCGAATTTCTCTGGGGAATGTGGCGGGAGGAAAAGCTGGCTCCCGTTGTGAGGCCGAAATCGTCGATGAACCATCGTACGCGGGTCATCTCATTCAGAAATGCGTCTATGCCGAGAATGAGAACGTCAGCAACTGCCCACGCAACATCCGGATTAATCTTCGGAATACGCGTCGAGGCCCTATCAGTACGCCTCGCCAGATCCGCGGCCAACGTGGCTCCAATTTCATGGACACCTTGAGTGGCCACATACACAGTATTGGAGCCGAATGAGGGGTGAACCGCATCGCAAAGCCACTCATAATGCGTAAGAATGTCACCGTCAACACGCTTCGAGAACTTATCCAAGAGAGTTAGCACATTGGTTCGCTTCAGATGCGTGGGCCCGTTTCCGGCTCGCTCACCAAGTCGAGAGCCAAACTGAGCCTGAAGCAGCTTTTCGTTGAATTTCTCCCGAAATACTATAGTCGCCTCCAAATCAGGTTCTCCGAGTCGTTTAAAGTCCAACCATTTTGCTAGCATCTGCTCACTCTCGACCACAAACGCGGCGACACCCTCCAATAACGCGCGGGCGGAGGCAGCGGCGGGTAGCACCCGCCAATCCGTCAAAGAAACGCACGTAGCCTCTGCCAAGTCGGCTGCACGCCAAAGATGCGAGATGCACCAGCCTGCGAGGGACGAGTGGATGTCAAATAGGAGAAACTCCGCTACGTTAGC
Source organism: Candidatus Sumerlaeota bacterium (assembly GCA_021772735.1). GTDB lineage: Bacteria > Sumerlaeota > Sumerlaeia > MVZB01 > JAJFLK01 > JAJFLK01. The sequence continues at coordinate 757 of JAJFLK010000033.1, forward strand.
GGAGACGGATGAGTGCCGCGGGCGGTATAAATCAGAGGCATAAGCAAATCGTTTACCCTTGTCTTGGCTGAAGGTCGCAAAAAACCAATCCGGACCACTCTTCCGGAGCCTGGCGACAAGCTGCTCAAGAGCCACTTCGGGATCAGAATCGATGAGCGGGATTTGTAAGTGCTTCACCCATGAGGCATGCTCTGGTTCAGAGTCAACACATGCTCGGAGCGCCCCGATTCGTTCTTGAATCCCATTGACCCGCGAACTGCCAAGCATCTCGGCGATATTTTGGGAAAATTTCATTGGATGACCACGATACGGATTGGACCCGGTTCGCATCACCGACCGGGCCAGTACAAGAATTCTAAAGATACGCGCATCTCAAAACGAAAACCCGGTGGTTTTGTGCCCAAAAGTGTGCCTAAGAAATGCAAGAAAAGGCAAGACTACGCAAGAAATGAGTCTTGCACGGTCGTCAGACGCCCCCAAAAGAGAATGCCGCAAACCCCTGGTTCTAGTGAGGTTTACGGCGTGATAAGATGGTGGGTGATACAGGATTCGAACCTGTGACCTCTGGCATGTGAGGCCAGCGCTCTAACCAACTGAGCTAATCACCCCGGCCGGGCGCGCCCTCGATACACCACGACGCAAACGGCCTGCGAGTCTAGCTAAGAAACGGGCCAAATTCAAAACCAATTCATTGCGGGCCGGCACGTACGACTCGACCCTGCTCGGCCGCTTTATGTGTCACGATGAGCTACATCGTCTTTTTCCGCTAACTCCATGATATAGAAATCTCACTCTAAGCGGAAGCATCTCAAGCTTATGAATCGTGGCGGATACGCCGATATGAGCTATGACGGCAGCGCTTTGGGAACCCGTACATCCGAGGGGCATGCCTCCGGATCGAAATGATCCGAATACCAGTGCGTTGTGACGCACGACTTCGCACAAAGAGGGGCTGACTCCGTTCATGAGTGAAACTATCTCGCAGATCGCAGAGCCCGAAATCCAGGGCGAACCGCAGCCAAATAGCGCGACCCGAGTCCTCATCGTCGAGGACGACAATGTCACGCGCCACGTCCTTGAGAAGCGTCTTTCAAAGAACGGCTATGAGGTCATATCCGGCGAGGACGGCGAACGCGGCCTTGAGCTTGCAACACTTCATCGGCCCGACATCATTCTCTCGGATTGGATGATGCCGAAGATGGACGGCGCCGAATTGTGCGCGCGCATCAAATCGATCCCCGAACTTCAAACGACCTATTTCATCCTGTTGACGGCAAAGGACAGCAACGAAGACAAAGTCGCCGCGCTCGACACCGGCGCGGATGAGTACCTGGTCAAGCCGATCGAGGCGACCGAGCTGATGGCGCGGCTTCGCGCGGCCGAGCGAATTGTCGCTTTGCAGAAGACTCTCGAAGATAAAAACCTTGAGCTGAACAAGGCAATGGACCGGATCAATCGGGAGCTACAGGTCGTCAGCGGAATCCAGCTCGACCTGCTGCCTCAGGAGCTGCCGGAGATAGCGGATTACGAATTCGCCGCTTACTATCGCCCCTCGACCGAGTGCAGCGGCGATTATTACGACTGGTTTAAACTGGGCGAAGACCGTTACGGGATCCTGATGGCCGATGTCAGCGGCCACGGCACGCCGGCCATGGTCGCGATGGCGCTTGCACGAGGGCTTTATCACCTTTTTGCGCCCAAAGCGGAATCTGCGGCGGCGTTGCAGGGCGAGATCAACCGGCTCATGTTCAAGCAGCTTCCGACCAATCAATATCTCACCTCGTTCTACGGCGTGCTCGACACCCGGACCGGACAATTTCAGTATTGTTCTGCAGGTCACAACCCGCCGCTTCTTATTCGCGCCGGCGGCGCAGAGGCGCAATACCTGACCAACTGCGAGGGATATCCGATCAAGTTGATCGCGCCGGACGCCGAGTATGAGAACTTCGAAACAACGCTCGGGCGCGGCGATTCGCTTCTGCTCTATACCGATGGCATCCCCGAAGGCGCCAATGCGGATTTCGATCAGTTCGAATCCGAGCGGTTGAGCCAATCCGCCGTCGAAGCTGCATCAGGCACGGCCGAGGCCGTTCTGGAAAACATCATTGAAAACCTTCTCGAATTTACCGCAGGCACTGCGCTGAACGACGACGTATCGATGTTTCTGGTGCGCCGTTCCGCGTAGTCGCCTTCGCGAGCTCGCTCTCCCATTGATCAAGCATACGCCCGGCGCTGCGATGTTTCGAAGCCGCAGGCGCGCTGTCCCATGGTCTTGCCTGTTATCTGACGAAATCTTGCAGAGGGCTTTGTTCTTGACACTTAGCGCGGCCAAAGTGACGATTAGTAAGCGTGATTCATCTTGGAGGCGCCTCCGCCTCCGGGGGCGCAAGCACTCAGTTTATGCCAGTAGCCAATCAAACGGAAACTCTAGCCGATGTCCTGCTGCGTGATGGGTTCATCTCGCAGGGGCAACTGCGCACGGCCCTCAAAGCCCAGAAGCAGACCGCCCATTCTCTGGGCCGCGTGATGGTCGAGATGGGTTTCATCGAAGAGCGGCTCAGGATGGACGTCCTGCATAAGACCTTCGGATACGACCTGATTGACCTGAAAAATATTAGTCTTGAGCAGCTCGCGACGGCGATGATTCCCCGTGGCTTCGCGATCAAACACAAGATTCTTCCGATCCGGGCCGAAGAGGGAAAACGCCTGGTCGTTGCAATGGAGGACCCTTCGGACGTGATGGTCCTCGATGCGGTCAAAGCAAAGGTCGGGATGTCGGTCCGTCCATATCTGGCAAGCGCCCTGGAACTCGAAGAAGCAATTCAGACTCAATACGCGCAGGAAGGTGAAGAGGTCCCCGAAGAAGAGGCCCAGGAAACCGAAGGGAAGTCACTATTTTATCGGGTGGCGAGTGTGACGGCCTTTCCCGTGCTTTGCTTTGTGCCGCCTCTGCTGGCGGGTGTTCTCGTCGTTTTCTATGATCGGGCCAATTCGTGGATGCTGAACATCACCGGAAGCGGAACGCTCAGCTACGTTGATCTCGCGATTTATTCCGCACTCATCTGGGCGCTTTGGGCGATCATTCTGTTTGAGATCAACGGTCTCGTGTTCGGAACGAGCGAAGTCGAAGATGAGGACGAGGCCTAAAACCAGCCAGGGCCGGGGGCTCGCTTTTGAGCTGCTCCCCTCGCGCCGCGACGATCCCAATTACGAACTCCTTATTTCTGCGCTCGCGCTCCTCGCGCTGGCCACCGCTTGGGCGCACCCGTTCTGGGCGCCCTTTACTCCCGGGTTGGATTGCCATTTCAAAAAGCTTCTTGGGATTCCCTGCCTGACATGCGGCGGCACTCGGGCGATGTTCGCGTGGAGCCATCTCCATCCGGGCGTCGCGTTCGTGATGAACCCGCTGGTCGCCATCGGCGCG
>JAJFLK010000321.1 GCA_021772735.1 Candidatus Sumerlaeota bacterium
GAAAAGGCCTCGGAACACACCCATGTCGCAACCCATCAAAATCACGCTTCTCGGATTTGTCGCGCTCGCGTTGATTGCGTTGGCGGTGTATCCGAATTGGACGGTTGACGACGCGTATATCTCGATGCGGTATGCGGAGAATCTTGCGCGGCACGGCGAGCTGAACTGGAACGTCGGCGAGGAGCCGGTCGAGGGATATACCGGCGTCGCGTGGCCTGTGCTGCTGGCCGCGTCGATTCGATTCAATGACGCGATGGGGTCGGGAGTCGAGCCTGAGAGCTTTGCGCGGGCTGTGGGTATTGCGGCTTTGTTCGTCGCCGCTTTGATGTTGTGGCTCTGCCTGGGCGAATTGGAGATCCGAGCTTCGGTTCGCGCGGCGTCGGTCGTCGTGCTGCTGACAACACCGCTCATGGCGACGCACGCGACAAGCGGTCTGGAGACGACGGCGTTCATGGCCGCGATCGTGGGTTCGCTCTATCTGTTTGCGGTTTGCTTGGGGGCTGGCCGAGGAGAGGGTCTTGAAGAGGGGAGCGTTCGGGGTGGGCTCCTTTGGGGCCGTGGCGTTCGCGCCGAGGTCGCGCTTGCGTTGGCCTTGCTTCTTACCAGCTTGATTCGGCCCGAGGGCGTCGTGCTCGCGGGTCTCATCGCGCTCGCGCTTGCGATCGTGCGTTTGAGAAGCGGACAGAAGTTTCGCTGGGCCGGTGTCTTCTCGATCTTCTATCTTCTTCCCGCCGCGTGTTATTTTGCGTGGCGTTTTCGATATTACGGTCAGCTCCTGCCGAACACATTTTATGTGAAATCGTTTGTCGGATGGATCAATCCCGCAAGCGTGCGGAGCCTGGCGCTTTTCCTTTATACCTATCTCGGCGCGTCGGCGGCGGCAATGGCGGTGATCGTTGGGATTTCGCTTCTCGGCTCAGGTCTGGGTTCGCGCCGGGAGAACAAGCCCGGCAATCCAGTCGGGATCGATACCTCGAACCCGGTAGCCCCTGTCGTTTGGGTCGGATTGGCATTCGCGGCGATTGTCTTCGCGAAATACTCCCGGTCGCATCTGATTATGAATTACTCGTATCGGTTCTTCGCGCCGTTCTTGCCCGTCCTGCTTCTTGGTCTGGCGGCGGCGGGCGAGCGGGCGATGCTGCGCATTGAGCTCCGCCTCGGCGGAGCAACGATGACCGCCTCGCGCCTGCGAATCGCGGCGTCGGTTTTTGCGCTGATCGCGCTCGCTCATGGGGCCGTGTCCTTGCGTGGTTGGAGAGGTGAAGTCGCGTATGTTCGGCTTTATCGTCAGGTGATGGGCGATCAGCACCTGCGGGCCGCTGAACTTGTCGCGCGATTTGTCTCGCCTGACGGGCGGCCTGCGGGACGGCTGGCCGTCTACGAAGACGCCGGGGTGATCCCATACAAGACGCGGCTGCCGACGACCGACTTTGGGAGGCTGAACGACCGGAGGCTCTCGCGCGGGAAAATGAACGCGGCCGCTGTGGCCGATTACTTTTTCGAGGTCGACCCGGCGGCGGCTGTGTTCACGAGCCGCAACTGGCGCAGGCTCGAATACGATGAAGCGATGGCGGCGATCGCGGTCGATCCGCGTTTCGCGCGTTATCACCTGGCCGAGAAATTCCGCACGACATCCGAGGCGTTCGGCGCGCGGTGCTACGAGTTCGTCTATTTCCGCGACGATTTGTTCATGCGTTACGCCGAAGCGAGCTCAGATATCGAGCTGGCGCGGGTCGCGTCGGGTTCGGCGTCGAGTGGGGATTAACCCCGAGGGCGATCGCGATGCGTGCTCGTGCGAGGCTGGCTTGCGTAAGGCCTTCGATCAGCTCGCCGCGTCGTCGATGAGTTCAGTTTTGTATTTCCGATAGTAGCCCCGGAACTGATGGTAGGTCAGGCCAAGGCGGTCGGCTGCCCGGCGCTGGTTAAACCGGCAAACGCGTAGCGCGTCGCGCAGGCGGCGGACCTCGTATGCCCGGACGGCGCTTTCCATGGGAAGGGCATCGATTTCGGGGACGGAAGCCACAGCCGGCGGGGGCGCCGTCAATGGTATTGTCGTGGTGTGCGGCCCTGAGCCGGGATCCTGGACTCCATCTTTCTCGCCATTGTCTGCGTCGTCGTTTGGAATTGGAGGGCCGCCTGTTGAAGACGTGGCCGCCAAAGGTCGGCCTTCCGGCGTCCAGGGCGAATCAAATGGATCGAACACAATCTGATCGATCGGAGCGCCCTCGCTTCTGTAGACCATGCGCTCGACGACGTTCTTCAGACCGCGCACGTTACCGGGCCACGGATGGGCGAGCAGCGTTTCGCACGCGGCGTCGGTGAATTCGGGAGCCGTTTCCAGGCCCAGCTCCGAAGCCATGCGGCGGGCGAAGTGCCGCGCGAGGACGAGGATATCGGTCATGCGCTCGCGCAGGGGCGGCAGCGTGATGACCTCGAATGAGAGCCGGTCCAGAAGGTCGGCGCGGAAACTCCCGGCCCGGGCCATCGCGCGCAGATCGGCGTTGGTCGCGGAGACGAGCCGCACGTCGACCCGCTGCGTTGATGAACTGCCGACGCGTTCCATGCGGCCATATTCGACCACGCGCAGGATCTTCTCCTGGACGGTCATGGGGATGTTGGCGACTTCGTCCAGGAAGAGCGTGCCGCCATCGGCGAACTCGCATCGGCCCTAGCGCAGCCGGGTGGCGCCGGTGAACGAGCCGGCCTCGTGGCCGAACAACTCGGATTCGATCAGTGACGGCGTGAGGGACGCGCAGTTCACGGTGATGTATGGCTGGTTCCAGCGTTCGGAAAGCAGATGGAGGCGCGCGGCGGCCAGTTCCTTGCCCGTGCCGCGCTCGCCGATGAAGATCACGGGGCGGTCGGTCCGAGCGG
>JAJFLK010000322.1 GCA_021772735.1 Candidatus Sumerlaeota bacterium
CCCTCAAGCGATCGGCCCGGGACGTTTATCGTCTGGGATGATGCACGGTGGGAGAAGACGCCTCGCGAGGCGGCGATTGAGAGAATCCGCAACTTGGCTCGATCAGAAGGAGCCGGGGTCATCGCGGTGCTCAGTTACCCGCTCGCGGTCGTGCCGCCCGATTTCGACCTGCTGGCCACCTTCGATGGCTCAATTGTCTTTGATGAAAACTATTGGCTTTACCGGGTAAACCCTCGCCCACTTCTTGAAGAGCAACCTCTCTGAGGCACGCACAGAGGATCTTCTTCTGCCGTTTGTTAAGCCGCTCACAGTCGACCAAATCCGGGTCGGCAGGGCTTGACACCTCGTGTAAACCTCACCATGCTTTAATCGCTCGGGGGTCTCTCTGAGAACGCCGTCGAATCCGGGTAGTTCACCCGACGCCGGCGCGATTGAAATTCGGGGTCGCGGCGAATGCGTCTCAGGATGATGCGCCAACGTATCAATATGCGAAATGAGGTCAGCGCGGCGCTTGGGCCGCAAGTGCCCAGTGTTACGTAACACTAGCAATTACAGGGGCTGGAGCCAGGCACAAGATCGTGCCACGCTTGGGTCTCGTTCTTGCTTAATTCCCGCCTCGGGTAACCGCTTACACGTAAGCGCAGGGGAATCTCGTTTCCATCCCAGCTCTTTTCATGCAGGAGGCAGCAAGAGCTTGAGTTTGTTCAGGGTCATTCATCTACAGAAACGTGCCTGGCCGGCGCTCATCTTCGGCCTCCTCCTCGTCGTGGGATTGGGATCGGGCGGGCACTGCGCGACGCTGAACCTCACTCCAGGTTTGCCGTTCGACTGGACGCTTGTTCAGCCGGGCGATACGGTCCAAGTCGCTCCAGGCGTTTACACAGGCAAGATTATAGACATCCGGACCGGTGGCTTGCCGGGTCAGCCGGTAGTGATCGACGGAACCGGGGTGACGTTGCGCAACGGCTGGGTGAGCGCCAGCCAGGATACTCAGTTCGGGCCAGCAAGTATTCGACGCGATCATCTCGTCATTCAGGGTTTTCAAATCGAGATTCCGGCCAAGGTCGGCGGCATGGGCAGGGCCGCGATTTGGTATGGTGGCCCCCCTTCGGCGCCTCAGATCGACCTCACCATCAAGGATTGCGAGCTGATCGGTGGCGGATTCTTCACTACGATTTTTCAAGCAGGGATCCTTGAATCGTCGAACTCCGGGACGATCCAAGGGCTGACCGTTCGCCGATGCAGGATTTACAACTGGGCGTCGAATGCCATCCATATCGGATTTGACTCCCGCGATTTCGTTATTGAAGACAACTTCCTGGCGGACATCTGGGGGTTCGAGCCCGTTCATTCCGAGCACATCGCTGTCTTCGGCCGTCCGACCAACATTACCATCCGCCGCAACATGTTTACTCAGCAGCCCGGGTCTCTCGGCATCGCGATCTCCGTGTATGAAGAGGTGCGCAATCTCGACATCGGCAACAATATTTTCGTCGATATCAACAGCCCGGTGACTTTTCATCCGGCCGGGACAATCGGACCGACTTCCTTCATCAATAACACGCTCTACAACTGCGGGAATATTGTCGTCTACCAGAGTCAGATCGGCAGGGACATTTTTTCGCTCAACAATGCGTTCGTGAATTCGACGTTCAGGCCTTGGGGCCTGATTAACGTCCCCGCTTCGAGCGGATTCGGCGAAGGTTCGGATATTCTCGTTGTCAACTCGAACAACCTCTATTCGGACCAACAGTATGCCAGCGGTCAGCTCGCGCTGGTTGAGGCAGCCCCGCTTGTCGATCCCACTGGTTTTGATTTTCGGCTGAACCCAAACTCGGCGGCGATCAACTCGGCTATAAATCCCGGGTCAAGGTTTGCCGTGGATTTCTATGGGCAGAGCCGTCCGATTTCCTCCGTCTGGGATCGGGGCGCCAGTGAATTCAGTTCCGGCCAGGGGCCGCCGCCAACGCCGGAGCCGACAGTAACCCCGCCGCCAACCCCGACGCCGACGCCCATCCCCACGCCCTTGCCTACACCCATACCCGGCGGCGAGGCCGATGACCCCTGGTTGGTTCTTGGCGGCGACAAGTTCTTTCCACTGTTTGTCTGGCAGCAGCGGCCTGGGGATGTTTCATTCTACAATGCGCTTGGGTTCAACTCGTTCATGGGCAACGGCTGGGCCTCAGACACCGATACCCAATTGCTCGACAATCTCCAGGCGAGCGGCATGGCGGGTGTCCTGCCATTCAACCCTGACGTGCTCGGGCATCCCGCATTGCTTGCCTGGATGTTCGGAGATGAACCCGATCTGACCGGCATCTCAAACGAGCAGATTCGCGATCAGTATTCGCAAATTCGTGCGTTGTCTCCATTGCCGGTCGTGGTCAACACCGGGGGAAGCTTCTATGCGGACGAGAACTTCGCCACGTATCCGGCAGGCTTCCTGAGCCTTTTTGGAGATCGACCGGCTACTTCCGCTTACTTTGGAGAGCTGTTTTCCATTCCGGAGATCGTCAGTTTCGATTTTTATCCGGTCACAGGCTGGAACAACCCGGGCTACATGTATATCCCCGGCGCCGCGACCGAGCAGCTTTCCTCGATATTTACCGACGGCACGAAACCGCGGTGGGCGATCCTTGAGGCAAGCGATCAGGATCTCGCCTGGACGCCGCCCGAAACGCGCGGCCCTACCCCCGAGGAGATGCGATTCCAGACATGGCATTCCATCATCAACGGCGCGACCGGCATCGGGTATTTCACGATCGCTTTCAACCCGTTCCGATATACGAACTTCGGCGCGGGGATCGAGGCTGAGATGCTGAGGACCAATACGCAGATCACCGCGCTGACGGATGTCATCCTCTCGAAGCCGTCCCCGATCCAGATCGTGGCGAGCGACGACCTCGGAGGGAACGCCCCCAACATCGATTTCACCGTCAGGAACGACGGGGACACTTATTACGTCTTTGCCGCCAACAAGAACATCGCCCCCGGAACATCGACGATCTCGTTCACCTTCGACTCCGACGTTCTTTCTGCGACGATTTACGACGAGTCCACTCCGGTCGGGTTCAGCGGGCAAGTATTAACCGAGGTATTCGGCCCGCTCGATGTTCGCATCTTCGTCATCACGTTCACCACGGCGCCAACTGTCGTTACTCCGACGCCGACCCCAACGCCCGTCCCGATTGAGCCCACGACGTGGATCAACGTCGATGGGGTGCCTTACTTCCCGCTGTTCGTGACCGAACCCGCATCCAACCCTCTGTTCGTTCCCGAGTTCAGCGACCTGGGTCTGAACACGGTCATCGGAAACACGGGCGGGCCATCAACCGATGGCGCAATGCTCGATATACTTGAATCGCGCGGCATGCTGGGAATTCTGGAATTCAACGACTCGGTGAAGAACGATCCCGCCCTTCTGGCGTGGACTTTCGGATTCATGCCCGACGTTCAAGGGACAACATCATTGGGCTTCCAGAATTCCAAAAACGCGATCACCAATATGGATCCGAGTCATCCCGTTGTCGTTCAGCTATCGCCGGGATTTTATCAGGATTCGAATTTCGATGACATTCCGCCGGCGCTTGGAGGAAGCAGAGCCCATTATTTTTCCTATATGGGCACGACAGACATCGCATGCTTCGGAGTCGCGCCGATCACCGAGCTTGGCGATCCGAATCTGATTTATCTGCCCGGCTCGGCGACTGGCACGTTGCGAACCGTCTATGGGAGCAATGACCGGCCGGTCTGGACGATTATTGAAGCGACCCTCAGCAATTCCGCCGGAGGCGCGGCCACTGCCCGTGCCCCTTCAGCCGCAGAAGTTCATCATGAAATCTGGGACGCCGTAATCTCCGGCACAACTGGGATTGGCTACTCGGTCACGCAGCTTGAGCCTTTCTCGTTTATTGAGCTCTCGGGCGCCGTCGAAGCCGAAATCAAGCGTTCGAATGCATGGATCACCGACCTCACTGACGTCATCCTTTCCGCACCATCGAACCTTCAGGTTTCGGTGACGGAGGCCTCAGGCGCCAGCTTCAAGTACATGGTTCGCGAGAGGGATGGCGTCTTCTATATTTTCGTTATCAACACAGCCCTGACCTCGCTGACCGAAAGTATTACCGTCACGTTGAACGAGCCGATTCCTCCGGTTGTGGTCTACGGCTCAACCCGCGGGATTATGCCAAATGGAGATCAGCGCTCATTTAGCGATCAGATCGAGCCGCTCGGAGTTCGGATTTTTACAGCCGATCTCGGCAGTTATCGAACTCGTATGAACGCCGCCGGATCGTGGACGCTCTACGATCTGGATTGATTCCACCCCCTCCTCCAAACTCCCGATAACTCTCCCATAACGCGACGATGAAGATGCATTGCTTCTACGCGATGCGGGTCATCTGCTTGCGGTGCGCGCGATCGGCCCGGGATGAATAATTGACTGCGTAAAACACTGTAGTTTGTGGGTGCGACTCAGCGCCTTTCTCTCGGGCTTAACTTCGCACCCCTGAGAACAAACGCCTTACCATCTACTGTCCAAAAAACCATACACAACATCTCGCTGTTCGCGTTTAGAGACAGCTCTTCGGCGAATTTATCTCCCTCCCGAAACGAATCACGTAAGCGAGGCCATGCAGCCAGACCGTTCGCCTTCGCCACCGGGCTTCGAGAGAGAGATCAGATGACATACTTCTTGGCTTTCAGGACATCGAGCAAGCAAGCAGACCGACATTCCACTTCGAGCACATTGAAATTTTTTCGGCGTATCACCTTTGCGCTCTTGGCTATGGCCATGACGTCGACGGTGCAGGGCGCGGTATATGATTACACCATTGGTCAGACCTTCAATTGGGGCGTGGTGCAACCGGGCGACACCGTCCGGTTGCAAGCGGGAACGTTTGATCTCGCAGGCGGCTCACTCACGATAAATGCATCGGGAACAGCAGCGGCCCGCGTCATTATCGACGGTTCGCAGACGACGCTTGTAAACGCCACCGTCGCCATCTCGCGTGGGTATACGGACTTTTATGCCCAACCCGCAGCGGGCGGTGGCTGGGAGTATGGCGGTCCCGATTCGGTATTTTGGGACGACCCGAAGAACTACGTTACGCTTCAGGGATTAACTATCATCAACCCGCCCATGGTTCCCGCCGGAGGGATCGGACGCAGCGCGATATGGTTCGGGTCAAATCCAGCGACGAGCAATGACCCAACCGTCGGGATCACGATTCTCGGATGCAAACTATTCGACAATCGTTTCGGCGGAACGGAGGACTCGCGAGGGATTCGGCAATGGGGCGTCGCGATCGATACGCTGATCAAGGACACAGAGATTTCAGGGTTCAGCGCGAATGCCATCGCGACGTACAGCATTCAGGATATCCGAATCGAGAACTGCCTACTTGAGATGATCGGCGGAGTCGAACCGATCCACGCCGAGCATATCTCCCTTTTCGGAAGCCCGTCCGATGTTGTCATCATCGGCAACGATTTCCGGCATGATGGCGTGACGCCGACGACCGGGAACTTCGGAATTTCCATCAAGGCGAACTCGTCCAACATCACCATCCAGGGCAACATCTTTTCCAATTTTATCGCAACTCCGCCGCCAAGCGGAGGCACATCAGCCAATCCGATCGTTGCCGCTGATGGAATCACTCCGGGGCTTATGACCGTGACCGGGAACACTTACGTCAACTCGGGGCCGAACTACTTTGCTGATGCCGAAGGCGCCACGGTTGTGGTGGTCAATGACGATGTGCCCGCTCCCACTACCGAACCCACACCGACACCCACGCCGACCCCGATCCCCACGCCGACACCAGAACCCACGCCGACACCAGAGCCGACGCCGACACCAGAGCCCGACTCCAATCCCTCGGATCGTTGGATGACGGTGGACGGGGCTAAGTTCTTTCCGATTTTCGTCTGGCAGCAGACACCCTGGGACGGTCCTTACTACGGAAATCTTGGATTCAATACTTTTGTCGGCAACGGCTGGGGTGCAGGCGACAATCAGCTGATGCTTGATAACCTCGATGCCGAGGGCATGCACGCCATCCTGCCCTGGGATCCGACGGTCACGGACCACCCGGCGCTGCTCGCGTGGATGTTTGCAGACGAGCCGGACAACTCGGCAGTCCCGGCCGCCACGATCCAGGCTCAGTATGACACCATGAAGGCCGGCGACCCGAACCAGCGACCTGTCATGATGAACACCGGCGGCGGCTTCTATCAGGATTCGAACTTCAATTATACAACGGCTGCGATGGGCGGCGACCGCTCGCTCTTCTACGACTACTTCGGCATCGCCGATCTTGCGAGCTTCGATATGTATCCCGTCACCGGATGGAATCGTCCGGACTGGATGTATCTGCCCGGCGCCATGACCGAGGAGCTTGCGGCCGAATACACGCAAGGCGCCAAACCGGTCTTCTCGATCGTCGAGGCGGCCGATCAGGATCTGGACTGGACGCCGCCGGAGACGCGCGGCCCGCTCGATTTCGAGATGCGTTACCAAGTCTGGGATTCGATCATCCACGGCGCGACGGGCATCGGATACTTCACGATCGCGTTCAATCCCTTCCGCTGGAAAAACTTTGACGCGACGATCGAAGCCGAGTTTGCCCGCACAAACGGGCAAATCCAGGCTCTCACGGACGTGATCCTGTCCGAGGCTCCATCGCTCGCCGTTTCCGCAACGGAAGCCTCAGGGCGCGCATTTAACTTCATGACCCGTCAATCCGGCTCGACGTATTACATCTTCGCCGACAATAGCGATATGGCGGACAACTCGGAGACGATCACGTTCTCGTTCGATCAGTCCATCGCTTCGATCAGCGTTTACGACGAAAGCCGATCCATCGTTCCGTCCGCAAATCAGTTCACCGATTCGTTTTCGCCCCTTGAAGTTCACATCTACCAAATAACGTTTGACGGCGCCGTCCCGACGCCGGTGCCGACACCTACGCCGGGACCCACTCCGACACCTACACCCACGCCCACGCCCACACCCACGCCGGAACCGACACCCACCCCGGAGCCCACGCCGACGCCTACTCCCACACCGACGCCGACGCCGACGCCGACACCCACGCCG
>JAJFLK010000323.1 GCA_021772735.1 Candidatus Sumerlaeota bacterium
GCAGGAGCCTTGAGCTCAGCCCTCGTCCGGTTCGCCTTTGGCCGGTTGAATCTTGCGCAGACGGTCGATGATATCACGCGCGCTCTGCCAGCGGTCTTCGGGCTTTTTCTGAATGCACTTCATGATGACTTGCCTGAATTCGTCGGGCACGCCCGCCCTTTGCATCGGCGGCGGCTCGGTGAATAAGTGGTGGTACGCAAGGTCGCCTTCCGTAAACGGAGGTTTGCCCTCGGCCAGCTCATACATCATGACGCCGTAAGCGTAGATGTCGGTTCGCTCGTCGATCGCGTTGCCCTGGATCTGCTCTGGCGACATGTAGAGGGGCGTGCCGATGATCGCTCCGGCGCGGGTCGCATCCGGCGCAGGCGCGGCGTCCGTTCCCGTATCGTCTTGAATCATCTTGGCAATGCCGAAGTCCGTAATCTTGACCTTGCCGCGTTTGGTTATCATGACGTTGGCCGGCTTGATATCGCGGTGGACGATGTTGGCGTCGCCCGCCGCGCCCATCGCCTCGGCGATCTGAATCGCATAGGCAAGCGCCTCGGCAAATGGAACCTTTCGTTTGCACGCGCGAATGCGCTCCTTCAGGTCTGATCCGTCCACGAATTCCATTGAGATATATTTGCGGCCCTGCTGCTCGCCGATGTCGTGGATACGGACGATGTTTGGATGGGATAACCGCCGGGCGTTACGGGCCTCTTGTTTGAACCGGCGCAGCGCCTCGGGATTATTGCCCAGCGTGTCGGGCAGGATTTTGAGCGCGACCATTTCATCGAGCTCGTTGTCACGCGCCTTATAGACGATGCCCATCGCGCCGCGTCCGATCTCCTGGATCAGCTCATATCGCGCGGCTGCCTCTTCGGAAAGCGTCTGAATGATCGCGGTGCGCTCGGCGGCCATCGGGTCGGCCTGGGCTCCCGCGAACGCTTCGAGCTTGCCCTGCACATCCTTGTAACTGATGTCGGCCGCGAAGATGGATTTGTATACCTCGCGGGCGCCGTTCAGGTCGTTGACCGCTTCGTAGCGTTGGCCGAGTTCGTAGAGGATGTCTTTGGTCTCATCGGCAACCGGCAGACGCCGAAGCTCCTGGAGCGCAAGATCCAGCATCCCCTTGGCCATGAAGCATCTCGAAAGGTTTTGGACGGATTCGTTCTCCCATCGATAGTCCTTGTCCGTCTGCTGGAAGCAGGAGATGGCGATATCCCATTTGAGCGCCTGCATCGCAAGTTTGCCGAGCGCGAATCGCACATCGGAAGAGTCGCGCTTTTCCAGGATTTTCTGATACAGGCCCATAAGGTCGCGAATGATGCCTTCGTCAGAGGGCGCAAATCGTTTCGCCTGCTCCAGAGAATGGCGGGCCTCGGCCTCGCGCCCCAGGCCCATCAGGAGCCGTCCCCGATGGTGGTGCGCCCGAGGCTCCTTGGGGCTCTTGTCGAGAATTCGTTCATACGCCGAAAGCGCACGCTTGGCCTGGGATCCGTCGAGGCGGAGCATGTCGATCAGCTGATGGTCTGCGTCTCGCAGGCGCCCGTTATAGATCAGCGTATCGGCCAGAAACCAGCGTAGCGCCATGGAGTCCCTGCCGGTTCCGACCAATTCTTCCATCGTTGTGATCGCGATGTTGATCTTGCTCGGCGCCTGGGTCAGCAGGTGCTTGATGGTCATCACGCATTGATCCCAGTTCAGCGTCTCGGCGCAGGCGCGGGCCAGTGCCATATGGCTTTCGAGATCATCGGGCTGTATCTTGATTGCCCGCTGATAGATCTTCATGACCTTGGGATTCGATAGTCGCTTCTTGCCGTAAAGGTGCGCGAGCCGGCAGATGGACTCGGCGTCGTCCGGATTGCGCTCGATGATCTGTTCGTAACTGGCGATGGCGGAATCCATGTTGTCGAGCAGGGCCGAAGCGTTCGCCACAAGCTTTTCCATCTCGTGATCTTCGGGATCCGATTCGAGCAGTTTTCGCGCCAGAGCGAGAGTCTGCTCCGCCAGTTCAGCCTTGTTGTATGAGCGCGCGAGTTGCTTGCCGACATCGGTCAACTCCGGGTGCGCTTCGAAGACCCGCTCATAGATTTCCGCCGCGTCCGGATCCGTCCGCTCCTCGGCGATGTGAATTTTCGCGAGCTGTGTGGCGACGGAAATATGGTCCGGCTGATGTGACAGCGCTTCGAGGTAAGCCTGCTTCGCTTTGGAATCCAGCGCCCCCTTGCGGCAATACGCCTCGGCAAGCTGCATGGCCAGCTCGCGCGAAGTTCTGCCCAGATCGGCCAGCGTGCCGACGACCTGGATGGTCAGATCGTCGTCGGCTCCGTCGCTCGCGATCCGGGCCAGCTGCTCGAGGATCGTCTCGTCTCCTGGGCTGCCTACAATCGCGCGCACGTAGATATCGCGCGCCTCGTCGTCGATGCGTTTGTCTTGTATGTATCCGTGGCTGACGGCGACAAGAATATCGTTTGCCTGTGGATTGGATTCCAGGGCTCGGCCAAAAATCTGCATCGCCGTCGAATCCAGTCGCTTCTCCGCCGCATAGCAGGCCCCGAGCAGTCGGAGGCCCGTCGGGTCGTTCGGCTCGGCTTCTAGAATTGCCTCGGCGTGGTGCAGTGAATCTTTGATCTTGCCCGCTTGAAGTAACCGCGTGGCAAGGATCGTGTGGGCGACGATGGTTTTCGGCTCAAGCCGCAGGAGCCAGGTGGCCGCCTTCTCGGCATCCTCGTCGAACAGGCGACTCTCCCCGCAGGCCTCGCAGAACGTCCGCAGGAACGGCTCATGCACCTCGCGTTCGCCGAGCACTCGTTTCATCGTCGGCACGATTTCGGGCGCCGTTATGGAGAGCTTGATATAAAGGTCGGCCAGGTAATTCGGCATGACCGGATCGTCGAATCCGTGGCGGACCGATTTATGAAACGCGTCCAGTGCGAGCCGATCCTGTCCGATCTCGACGTAGGCCTGACCCAGAATGAATGCCCACGGCCCGGGATGAGTTGAAATACGGACCATATCGGCGTAAGCGACCGCCGCGTGCTCGTCGCGTCTGCGCTCTGAGGAGAAACACGTCGCCAGGGCTTTGATATAAGTTTCGTCCTCGGTGAAGGCTTCGCGGGCCTTCATGAAAACCGGGGCGGTATCGGTTGTCAGATCGCGGGATTCGATGTAGAGATCGGCAAGCTGGCGCAGATAGTCATTCCGCGTGGGCCATGCCGTGTGAACCGCGAGCAGAAAACCTGCCGCTCGTTGCCTGTCGTCTGCGGCCAGTGCTCGCCTGGCCATCGCGAGGCGGACCGTCCGGAGCGTCACGCGCGTCGCCAGATACCCGAGCCCGCCAAGCGCTATCATGGAGAGGATGAAGCCCATCGCAATGAGCAGTAGATTCTCGCGAATAGTCGCCCACCATTCGATGCTCGCGGCCTCGGCGCTGAACGGATTGGCGGCCAGCGCTTCAAGCGCGAACTCACGCGCCTTCGTCCAATCTTTTTGTGCGTAAAATTCCCGGGCGCTGCTTATGTTATTCTCGACCTTGCCCGCCATTGACGTGTTCTGGTCGGTGAGGTAAGCGCGATAGGATTCACTGAGGGCCGAGAGGCGGCGCGGGCCGCCGAGCAGGCCGAACCACGGCAGCGAATCCTCGGGCCATGGCAGATCAAGATCCAGCAGCGTTCCGCTACCCGTGGGCGAATTCAGGGCAAAGACCTCCGTCCCTCCGTCGCCTCTGATATCGCCGACAATCGGACTGACCCGGGTCGAGCCGCCGGGTTTGAGCTCAAGCCTTGCGCCATCGGCGCCCGCGCGCACGCCGCGCCCCCGG
>JAJFLK010000324.1 GCA_021772735.1 Candidatus Sumerlaeota bacterium
AGGACCCAGGGGGTCTCGGTGGTTTCGAGCGCGGCGATGATCTCGCGTTGCCAGCCTTCGGGCGCCGCATAGAACGCCGCGAAGAATCGCGTCGGGCATTTCAGATCGGTCCAGTAGAAGATCGCCGGGCGGTTGGTCATGTCGAGCAGGTAATCGCCGGGGACCGTTTCGGATTTGAGCTCGTCGACCAGATCGAAGAATGGATCGTCCAGTTCGGCGAGCGGCAGAGCGGCCGGGCGGCGTGCGTTCGCGGCATACCAGCCGGGGAATCCGGCGGGGTCGGTGACCATCGGGATCGGTCCGCGCAGGAACCCATCCGCCCGAGGCAGCGCGATGAGAAGCGCGATGAGCACGGCCGAGCGGGCGAAGACGTTTGTAGTCGAGGCGAGCCGTGCGCGCCAGGCGATCAGGCAGGCCAGCAGCGGCCAGGCCATGAGGTTGGCGTAGACGAGATGCCCGGCGTCCGAGCGATCCAGCCCCCGGGCGAACAGAACGAAGTTCATCAAAGCCAGCAGGAGGATCAGGCCGAGGCGTGCGGCGGGCGCGGCGCCGGGCAGAGGCTCGGCAGCATCGCGGTCGGCTTCGATGTTGGAAGTCTCTGGCGTGGCAGAGGAGCCGGGATCTCCAAACGCATTTCTTGACCGAAAAGCCCGCACAAGGAAGACCCCCGCCAGAACCGAGAGCGCGGGCGAGAGGGCGTATAGAAGCCCGGTAGCCGGCAGGGGCAAGTTGTCGTAATGCGATTTCATTCTGGCGTATTCGATATGGATGGAAAAGAAATCGCCCAGCAGACCCGCCGCCGCCAGCCAGGCGAGGATTGGGACTCCGGCCAGTACGAGTCCTCCGGCGAAGGCCGCGAATGGGCGAAGGCGCGCCGCGACGCCGCGGATAGTTTCCCCCGGGCCGAACCAGCCCCACAAAGCCGACCAGATGAGACCCGCCACTACGGCGACCGCACCGGTATCCAGGGAGTAAAGGCATCCAAGTGCTGCGACCGCCCCGGCGATCACGATATAGCGAATCCGGCCTATGTCCAGCGCCCGGCCGATCAAGAGGACCACGACGTAGAGCGTGAACATGCGACAGCTCTTGGTCGAGGCGCCTCCAGCCGTCGCCAGGGCAAGCACGAGCGCGACAATACACCAGCGCGCACCGAGATGGCGCAGATAGAACCACGCCATCAGGCCGACCCCAGCGGCGGTGACGATGTCCCAGAAGAAGATATCCAGGTTCGGCGCGGCTCGCAGTGCATCGCCGAGCACGGCCGGAGCGAGCGAGTTGAACCCGAGTCCGTGAACGAAGAAGACATTCCGGAACGGCGCGAGCCCAGCGGCCAGCGCATGACCGGGATAGATGTATTCGCCTTGGTGGTAAGGGTCGTAGAAATCGAGGATACCCGCCGAGCCTCGATAGATCGCGAAGGCGATGAGGGGTAGGACGACGAGCGGTGAGATGACGACTTTCTGGTGGCCGCCTGAGTAAACGACGGCGGCTGTCACGGCGCCCGCCGCTGCCAGCGTTGCCGCCAGAACGAGGGGCGGGGATTCACCCAATCCTTCCCTGATCCGAAGCAAGGGAATGAAAATCGCTGCGGCCGAGAGGTAAAGCCCGCTCAGTGCGAGGATGTTCCGCGGGGAAAAATCGGAGAAGCTTCGGTGGGCGAGCCATCTGATTCCCAGCCATATAGCGACCAGTCCAATCGAATAGAGACCGACGAAAAGCGGATTGAAGAGAAAGAGCACGAGCGCGAGCAAAACGAGAACCAGAATCTCCGTGCCGCTGACCCCGGATTTTGCCGTCGGGCGCAGAGCGTCATCGCGCCGAGGCGCGCGCGCCAGCCAGCCTGCGCAGCAGAAGAGCACGAGAAATTGGACAACGAACAAAGGACTCTGAATCGCAGAGAGCGCGGCCTCCCGGCGGGGTGCGTCCCACCGCGTGATGGCCAAAGCGATAAGCGCAATGCCCGCGATCGACGCCATTGCCGTGATCATGACTGAAATGCCTGGGCCTGATGCGTCAGCTCGTGGTTCGGCGTCGCGGCGCGAGATCGCCGGAGCATTCAACAGGGCCGGCAAGCCCAGCGCGCAAAGCGTGGGAATAAAAAAGAGCGCCAGGTATCCGACCATCTTCTTAATTGGCGCGTACCCGAGAACGGCCGGCGGGCCGACGATGCCATCATAGGGGACATACTCGGGATGCCAGAACGTCAGGCCCAGGAGCGCCGCGCCGAGACCCAGCATGGCTCCGGCCACGGCGGCGAGCAGGGAGGCGGAATTGGACGCGGAATCGGACATGGGATCGGATGCGGAACCGGACATGGGGGAAAGTCTTGGAGCGCGCTCGCGCAACTTCAAGGCTAAAGCGGCTGCGGAGGCACATGATTCTTAAAAGCGGGCTTCCTGAATCGCCGTTTTTATGGCTCGGAGCGGAAGTATTTGAGCCGAGGCGGTCTTTTCCTTCATGATGGCTCGCGGCTGACGTCCTGGCCGATGTCATTCGCCAACGTTCAATGCCAAAGGGTCATATAAACACCTTTGCGCCTCGACCTTCCCCAGCGTGAGTTTCCTGCGTGAGATCAACATTGCTTCATAGGCTTCTCGGCTTGGCGTTCGCAATTCTGTTCGTATGGGCTTTCGCGCCTCGGGCGTTCGCGCAGGGTGAGTCACCCGAATATGACGGCGGCGAAGCGATCGAATCCACGCTGGATAAGGACGATCCGGACCGCATATTCTCGGTTCGCGTCCCGTGGATGACTTTGACCGGCGAGCGTGTTTACGGCTCGGTCGGCGAGCGCAAGATGACGGCAAGCAGGTTGAACGTTCGCCTGAGGCTACTGATGCGCGACGCCCCGGCGATCCCGACTCATCCGGACCGGGAGGTAATGCTCAAGCAGGCGAGCGAGCAGCAGACGAAATACGCGGCCGGAATCCTCAGCGAGTGGGTCGAGAACACGGTCCTGGCGCTCGAAGCCGAAAGGCGCGGCTATGAAGTTGCGCCCGGTGAGATCGGTGAGAGCCTCAAACTATTGGCCGAAGAATCGGGACGAGCCGGCCAAGACGACGGCAACGGAGAAGGGTCCCTGCGTGCAATCGGGATTCCGGAAGAGGATTTACGTGGCGAAGTTCGCGACGCGCTGCTGATCGAGAAATTCATCAATGAAGTCATGGATGCCCGTTACGACGAGGCGTGGTATCGGCAGCTTTACGCGGCCAGTCCGTCGGACTTTCATATCCCGCCGCGCATTCGCGCATATCACATCTATCGGTACGTCGATCCTCTGATGCCGGAGAGCAAACGCAATGAGGCGATCAAGAGAATGGGGAAGATGCGCAAGCAGTTGCGCAAGCGCAATCCGGAATACGCACGCCTGGCGCAGACCCTGGTCGAGAACGATGAGGGGACGCTCAGCGATACAGGATGGATCTCGCCGGGCGGCTCCATGCCGGGCCGGCTTCTCTCCGCGCTTTTCTCGCTCGACGTCGGCGAGACAAGCGAGGTGATACGGGATGCGACCGGGCTGCATGTCTATCGCGTGCTCGAGCGCGAAGCTGGCACGCGTTTCAACTTCGAAGAGGCGATGCCTCAGCTGCGCAATTACGCCTTTGCCAAGACCAAGCATCTCGCATACGTGAGCATCGCCCCACAATATGGCGCGCAATACGATCCTGATGGATTGACTCGCAAGAAGCGGGTTACCCGCGAAGAATATGAATTGATTCGCGGCGGGCGTGTCGAAGCGGGCGGTGTGTCCGAGGGATCGTCCTCGAAGCGGGGCGCCGAAGCTCGGACGCCTATTAAGCAGGACAAGCGTGTGGGCGATGGCGGTGAACGGCTTCGCCTGAGCGAGAGGCTCGAATCGGCCCCGGGCCACAATACCGACGGGGATACGGATGGCAAAGCGGACTCGGATCGCGGGGCGGCGATCGATCTCGATCTCCTCCTTCCGCCGCCCGAGTGAGCATAGTCGCGATGGGTCCGATTCTTCCGATGCGAAATTTCAAAGCTGGATTATTGAAGGTAAGAGTGATGTCGGCGTCGCTGCGACGCTCGGCAGCCGGCTCACTCCATTGCATCGCGCTTCAGATCGCCCTGGCCGCAGGCAGCTCGGGCTGCGCGGATCGCGAACCCATTACCGTGGGCACGGCCGATCCGCAGCGTGAGGTCAAGCTGTTCGGTTCTGGAAGTAGCAAATTGTATTCGCCCACGCTGGAGGTGACCGGCTCTGAGACGACGCGCATATACACCCTCGCTGAGGGCGAATGGGAGTTGCAGTTCTTGCCTGTGGCCCGGGTGGACGGCGTGCGGGTGGAGGTCTTTGCCCAGAGCGAGGGCCGTGCGCAAAGTCTCGGCATGGTGGATGCGCTTGCTGGTCTGAACGCCGCCAGTTCGGGCGATGCGAGCGGACCAGGCCTGGCCGACGCCGGAAGATTCTCCGCGTTCGCGACTCCAATTCGTTTCGACCTGACGCCATACGCCGGGCGCGAAGTCTCATTCCGGTGGGTTGTGCATCGCAAAAGCGAAATCGAAGGAGAGCCCGATATAGGTCCGCACGTCGCGATCCGGAATTTCGCCATCAAGCGCAAGACGAAACGCGGACCTCGGCGGCCGCATATCCTTCTTGTCTGTTCCGATACGCACCGCGCCGATTACTCAATCGGAGGGCGCGGCCCCGAATTGATGCCGCGTCTGCAAGAGCTGGCGAGCGAGTCGGTCGTCTATCGCCGCGCGGTCAGCTCGGCGAGCTGGACTCTGCCCTCGATCGTCTCGGTCATGACGGGGCTGGACCCGCGTTATCACCTGACGGGACGGCGCGTCGGAATGGGCCTGCTCGAAGATCTGGACGAAACCGCCATCGAGCCCGGGCAGTTCTTCATCCCCTGGATGAAATACTATCGCATGTTGACGGCGTATCCCCGGCAGTTGCGGACGCTGCCCGAGATTCTTCGCGACGAGGGATACACGACGGTCATGATCCTGGCTAACCCACATTACTTCGCCTCGGGGCTTTTCAAGGATGGCGCAGAGCTTGCCGTCGATACCGAAGCGGGCCGGGGCGATAAGCTGAACGATCTGGCACGCCAGGTGATGGACGCGGTCGGGAGCGAGCGG
>JAJFLK010000325.1 GCA_021772735.1 Candidatus Sumerlaeota bacterium
GGCGCATCCTCGACCTCGATCCGCGAGACACCGCCACTCTCGGCGCGCTGGCCGATCAGTTCCGCCGGTCGGACCGCGATGATGAACTCTTCGAGACTCTGGGCAAACTCGAACTCGTCCACCGCGAATCCGCCGACCACGATCAGGCGCTCGCGATGCTTGAAGAGATGCGCGTGCTGCGTCCGGGAGATCCCGAACTCGCCATCCGCAATTTCGACATGCTTATTGCAACGGGCAAGGAGGCGCGCGCCGTCCGCGCCGGCAGTGAGCTGGTCGGCGAGAGCCTGGCCCAAGGCAATATGGAACAAGCCGAGGCACTGATGTCTCGCCTGATCTCGATCGATCCGGAGAACATCGACCGGCGGATCGACCTGGCGCAGCTGGCCACAGATTCCGGTAACGAAGAATTGGCGCGCAAGCAACTCCATCTCGGCCACGAGGATTTATCGAACCGCGAATCATACGAGGCGGTCCTCGCGCTCGCCCACGCAGGTGTCGAATTGTTCCCCGGCGACGTGACGATCCGCGAGAATATGATCGCCGCTCACCTGAAGCTCGGCAATTCCGAGCGGGCCGTCGAAGATCAGATCGCGCTTGCCGAGCTTCATCAATCGCGCGATGAAACCGGTAAAGCGCTCGAAGTGTTTGATGCCATCCTTTCGCTTTTCCCCGACCACGAAGAGACACATGAATCGATCGTCCGGCTGGCGTTGAGCGCCGGCGATTCCGAGCGGTCCGAGGAGCACCTGCTTCGATTGGCCGAGGTTCATTACGTCGAGGAGAACCTTGAGGGGTCGATCCATGCGCTCGAACGCCTGCTTGAACTCCGCCCCGAACGCAGCGAACTGCGCGGCCGCCTGGCCGAGATGTATCACGAGACCGGCCAATGCGAACGGGCTCGCAATGTCTGGCTGCACGCGGCCGCCGAGCTGAAGAAGAACTCCGAGGCGCAAAGCTCAACCGAGCTCTATGAACGTCTTGCCGAGCTCTATCCTGATGACCTCGAAGTTCTCTCCTACCTCGCCGATGGGTATCGCGAAACAGGCGAAGAGAAAAAGTACGGCGCTCATGCGGGCCGATTAGGTGCGGCGTTCCTGGCGAATGAAGCGTTCGGCGATGCGATCGTCGTCTACGAGCAACTTTCCGAGACGTTCCCGAAGGATCCCGAAGTCTGGGAGCGCCTCTCCGAAGCCTATGAAAAGGCCGAAGAAAGTTCCGGCGCATTGCGCAGCCTGCGGGTTCTTTACGATCTGCACCTCAACGAGCATCGTTTCGACCGGGCGCGCACCTGCCTGGAGCGTTCTCTTGCCATGCGCGAGGGCGACCTTGAGCTTCTCCAACTGCTCGGCGATCTGTGCCTCCGCCTCGATCAACGCGTCGAAGGCCTGGCTTATTTGATTCAGGCCGCGCGGCGACTCGGTCAGAACCAACGCCACGAGGAAGCCCGCGACATTATCGCCCGCGTCCTGACGATTGATCCCTCGGATCTCGAATACCGCCGAATGCTCGGCCAGATTTGCATCGCAATGGGAGACAAGGACGAGGCGGCCAAGCAACTCACCCTTGCGGCACACGGACAGGCCGAGAAGCGAAAGCACGACGCGGCGATCGAAATCTTCGAGGAATTGCTCGCCCTGGACGAAACCCTGATCGAAGAACGCGAAGCTTACGCGCGATCACTCGAAAAAGAGAATCGGGGCTCAGAGGCATGCGTACAATACTTACTCCTGATCAACGCCCTGCGCGACGAGGCTGATCCGCGTCAGATCATCCGCTACTGCCGCCAGATCCTAAAAGAAAACGAAGTTCACTTCGACGCTCGCGCCGAGTTATTCGCCGTTTACGAGCGGACCCGGAAGCCGAGGCTCGCGCTGGTCGAATGCCATTGGCTCGTGGACTCGTGCGTCAGCGACGGCGACACACTGCGCGCCGAAGAGTTCATCCGACGTGGGCTTGAGCTCGCCTCGGACGATGTGGAACTTCGCAAGCGACTGGTCGACCTTCTGATTGACGCCGAACGCACCGACGAGGCGGCTGAAAACCTGAAAGAACTGGCCACGCTGGCCCAACGCCGCATGGACCAAAGCACGGCGAAATGGGCGCTGGAGCGGGCATGCGAGATCGCACCAGACAATCTCGAATACCGCGAGCACCTGGCCGACTTGCAGGAAAAAGGTGGCGACGCTCCCCTGGCCCGCCGCACGCGTCTTGATATCATACGCCTGCAGCTTGAATCCGGCGCGATCGAAGAGGCCCACCGCCTCAGCGAGCAGGTCACCAAGTCCGCGCCCGAAGACGAGGACCTTCGCAGGCGCGTGGCCCAAATGTTCGAGGCTGCCGGGATGCCCGAGGTCGCCGCTTTTCATTACCTGCATCTGGCGAAGACGGCCCTGACCTCCGGAGATTTCGCCCGAGTCCGCAAGTTGGGCGAGCAGATAATTCAGCTCAAGCCCAATCACGTCGCGGCCCGCGAGCTCCTCCTCAAGGCCCTCGAGGGCCTGGGCAAGATCGAAGAAGCGTGCAGCCACGGCGACGAGCTATACCGTCTTCACACCGAAGCCGGAAATCTGGATGACGCTCTCAGGGCGCTTAAATTCGTCATCGATCATAAGCCCTCGGCGATCGAGCCGCGCAAGAAGCTCGTCCAGGCGTA
>JAJFLK010000326.1 GCA_021772735.1 Candidatus Sumerlaeota bacterium
CAGTTCGAATCCCTCTTCGGCGATAACACGAGCACCGAGCCCCCGCCGGCCGAGGGTCTCATGGCGGGCGGAGATACGACGCGGCCGACGCCCATCGCTGACGACAGCGAAATCCCGGCGATCAAGCTCGATGTCCCCGAAGAAGACCCGTTTGCGGACATCGGCGGCGCGCACTTGTCCGAGACAAAAACCGAGGATGCCGGATCAGGGTCGGTTGATCTGAGCAGTGCGGGGGCGGAGCCCAAAGTCAGCGACGGCAGCTCGACGACGGCCATCCCGGCCGCAATGGAACTGGCCGGCTCGGGTTTTGCCCAAAACTTTGAGGACGATCCGGTCGGCCAGGCGCCGGCCGGGTGGTCCGGCAGTTATGATTATGCGACCTTGACGGTCCGGGACGATTCCCCCCCTGCGGGCGCCAGCCACTACATGGCCTATGTGAAGAAGGAAGGCGCCGGCAAGGCATACTTCTCCACGAAGTTCCCCAACGTCGATGGCGTTGTGAGCGTCGAGTTCGACCTGTGCTGCAATGACAAGAACAAGTTCCTGCTCGGTTTTTATCTCGAAAAGGACGAGGATTTTCAGCAATCCGTCCACACGAAAATCCTGCGCAGCGAGGCGCAGACCGCGCCGACGATTCATCTGCAGGGCGAGCCGGCCCCTTACCTGCTCGGCTCGTGGGCGCATATCAAATACGTCGTGGATCTGAACGAAGGCAAAGTCGACGGATACATTGACGGTACGCACATTGCGCGGGGCCTCAAGCTCCCGCAGACGCCCAAGTATTTCAACACGCTCGCCATCCGCGATAACATCAACACGACCGGCGAACTGCTGATCGGCAACGTGACGGTTGAGAAAATTTCCTGATGCTTCGGCCTGTTTCGAGGCTCTAGCGCCCCACGGCCCCGTACCACATCTTCATGGTCTGAGCGGCGGGTTTGCCGCGCGGGCTGTATCCGGTGTCTTCGAGCGTGTCGAAGCCAAACCAGTTATAGAAAAAGACTCCGCCGAGCCCCGGCTGACCGTGCCAGGTTCGGATGAAGGCCTCGTAGCACAAAGCCTGTTCTTCGGGATCCGGCGGGTTCTTCATCGTATAGTCCCAAGGGTAGATATTCGTCCCATCCTGATTCGCGTATCCGATTTCGGTAAAGACGATGGGCTGGGCGAGCCCTTCGGAAGAACGCCAGCCGAATATTTGATCGCGCGCGGCGACCCAGGGCGCTATCAGCTCATCGAGCGTCGGCGTCTTGGACCTCGTCAGCTCGTAATACCCGGAGAGGCCGATCGCATCAAGCTCGTCCCAGAACGTCACGCGCTTGTAGTGATCCCAATTGGCCGAATAAATCAAACGCCCCGAATAGACTTCGCGCACGCGGGCGATCAGTATCCGCCACCTGTCTTCGTATTGCTCAAGCGAAGAGAACTCCGAACCGACGCAGAGCGCCTCGACGCCGGTCTCATCAAAGACTCGCGCCATCCGGACGATGTGCGCGGTGTAGTTTGCGAACCAGTCGTCCAGGCTATCGGGCTTTACGTTGCCGCGCCATTGCTTGGAGGTCGGGTCGCTCAGGAGCACCAGCGGGAATGCCAGGACCTTGATGCCTGATTCGTGCGCTTGTCTCGTCGTTGCCCTCAAGATGCGCTCCTGCTCCTCGATCTGGATGAGCGGCCCCATCTCGGTCGACTGCCCGTCTTTCTGATAGATATTGAAAATCAGCGAAATCCAATCCGCGTCATGCTCGGCGATCTCGCCGATGAGCCCGCCGTAATCGTATTCCAGTTCCTTGCTGAACAGGCCCAGCCCGACGCCGCGCATGAAGTCCGGGGCCACCTCGTCCGAGGAATCCAGGAAGTCCCCGAGCCCCGCAGTGGTCTGAGTGTTCTCGCCCCAGGGCCGGGTCCTCGGGCCCGGCTCGGCCTCTTTTGCGGCGGGCCGGTTATAGAAGGCCATCACCGCGATCGCGACGAGAATGAACACGACCATCATCGGGGGCGGCCAGGGGCGGCTCGGGTCCGGGGCGTCCGCGTTCCCATGGGCGGGCGGTGGAGTGTTGGTCTTGCCGGGATTCATACGATCCATTCTAGCGCATCGGAGCCGGGCGCGGCTGTCATTGAATTTACAATCGTGCGGCGTCTGATTGATCCGCGAGCGCTTATCGGATTTTTCCAAAGTCGCGGAGGAAATGACGCACGCGTTTCATCAGACGGCTGCGATGGTGAGGCTTGCGATAACGCAGAATGTACTTCTTGAACCCACGCCCGATGCGCATATACCACGGATTGCGCTCGGCGTGGCGTCGCTCGGCTTTGCTCAGAGCCTCGGGGTGAAACTCGGCCTTGATCCTCGCGAGCTTGGCCCGGTCGACGCGCGCCATGCGGCGGAAGAAATACCTCGTCACCACCGATTCGATGCGCGCCAGGCCCGAGTCGCCGGATTTCGCGGTCACGGCCGTGGCGAAATCGATCAGGTAGGGCCGTTGTTCGGAGTCGATCATGATGTTCGTGCGGCGCAGGTCGCCGTGGCCGATTCCGCGCTCGTGCAGGGCGGAGACGAGAGCATCGAGCCGGTCGAAGAATTCTATAGGCGGCGGGTTGACCTCATCGCGCGGCAGGCGCTCGGCTTCGAGGCGTTCCATCAGCATCGCATGGGGGCCCAGATCGGCCAGCAGGCGCGGAACTCCGGCGACGCCATCGAGCCTGCGCAGGGCGCGGAATTCACGGCCGAGGACGATCCGCCCCAGCGTCGCGCGGATCAATGCCGGCCGACCGTGATAATCCTTCAGGATCGCCGGGGTGCCTTCCCATTCGAGTTCGAACAGATCGGCCTGAGCCATCGAGCGTGCCGGATGGATGCAACGCGACGTCACGGCGCGGACGGATCCAATGGGGATGTTGGCAAGAGGTGGCATGATATTAATAATGCGCGACCCCGCGCATTCTTCCTGATCCAGATGTCGTCTAGTCCTCCCGTATTTTAGCGGTCAGCTTCTTGAGCGCCGCCAGAGTTTCGGGCGAGACATGATGCTCGATCCCCTCGGCGTCCAGATTGGCCGTCTGGGCCGAGACCCCGGCCGCGCGCAGGAATTCGAGCACGACCAGATGCCGCGCGCGCGCCTCGGCGGCAAGCTCCTCGCCCGCCGGAGTCAGGAAGATCGCGCGATAGGGCTCGGATTTGACCCAACCAGCCTTCTGCAGGCGGGCGACCGTCCGTGTGACGGTGACGTGCGAGACGCCGAGGCGGCGGGCCATATCGACGGCGCGGGCCTCGCCGCGCTCGGCCGTCAGCTCGGCGATCAGCTCGACGTAATCTTCGGCGCGCTCGCGGCTGTGATCGTTCCGGGTGCGGTCGAACCGGGGCGCGCTCCGGGCGTCGGCGGAATCCTTGCGCGGCTTCGCTTTGCCGGAGTCGTGTCGCGGCGCGGCCTTGCCTGCTGTTTTGCTAGTTGATCTTGAGGTTGTTTTACCGGCTTTTGCCATCGGGTTTCTCATTGGACCCGGCCCGGTATTAATAGCTTCGGGCAAGGACGCCCATTATAACCCGGGGTCTCCGGATCACAAGCTCTCGGGCTCTCGGGCGTCGAGCGACCCCTCTCAGCGCTTCCCCTGCCGGATGATGATGTCCATCAGTTCGGGAAACCCGATGCCCGCGGCGGCGGCCGATTGCGGCACGAGGCTGGTCTCGGTCATGCCGGGGATCGTGTTGATCTCCAGGATTAACGGGTCGCGATTCTCGTCATCAGCTTCGGGATAAATAAAATCCACACGCGAGAATCCCCGACAGCCCACGGCGCGATGCGTCGCGATGGCGAGGCGACCTATCGTTTCGGCCAGCGCGTCGTCGATCTGCGCCGGGCAGACCTCGCGGCTTTCTCCGGGCGTGTATTTCGCATCGTAATCGAAGAACCGGCCCTCGGGCGGGAAGATCTCGATGATCGGCAATGCCTGAGGCACCCACGCCGCAGGCTCGCCTGCCCCCAGATCGCTTGCTTCGAGCACCGCGCAGGTGAACTCGCGACCGCGAATGTATCGTTCGATCATGACCGTCTCGCCGAATTCAAACGCCGCGCGCAACGCGCCTCCCAGTGCATCTTCGCTCGTCACGATCGTCACTCCGACGCTTGAGCCGGCACCGGCTGGCTTGACGACGCACGGGATGCCGATGGTGTCGAGAATCTGAATTGTCGTCGCCGGGTCGATGAGCGACGCGCGATCCACGGCCAGGAACTCGGGCACGGCCAGACCCCGGGCTTTGAGGTAGGCCTGGCATCGGGGTTTATCCATTGCCAGCGCCGAGGCCGCCGACCCCGAGCCGGTAAACGGCAGTCCGGCCAGCTCAAGGGCGCCCTGGAGCCGCCCGTCCTCGCCGTTGGCCCCGTGCAGGACGATCGCGATCGTATCGAACTCATCAACGGTCAAGTGGATCAGCGCCTGCGCGAAGTGGAGCCCCCCCGGCTCGTAAAGGCGCGCGAGGCTTTCGGGCTCCCGCGCCGCAAGGACGACGTCGCGCGGGGAGATGGCGCCGGCTGGATGACTCGGCCTTGCGGGCTCCGATGTCAGCGACATTGGAGATGTTGGCCTTTGGGGCCTGGCGGGTCTCGACCAATGCCATTTGCCCTCGCGGGTGATGTAGACCGGAACGGGCGTGACTCCGGCAAGCCGGGCCAGCGCGTCGGCGACCATCGACGCCGAAGCGATCGAGACCTCGTGCTCGGGCGATTCCCCGCCGAAGAGCACGGCGATGCGTCTTGGGTTCTCGCTTGTTGCGGACGCCTGTGTCATCCGGGGCTTGTCACCCATATCCGTCATTTTGTTCCGTCCCACCGGGCGCGCGCCGCCCAGATCGAACTGCCGGCCTCGCGTCCCTTGCGTTCAAAATTCGTGATGACGGTATGGGCCTCGGCGCTGGAATCGCCTCCGCCGACGTCAGCGCCGTCGCCTTCCTCCACGCGTCGGGCGTTCTCGACGTTCCAGCCCGGCCTCGATCGGAACAGGCCGACCGTGAGATTGAAATACCACCCGACATCGGTCTTGAATTCAAGCGCCCCGCCCGGCGCGAGCACCTGTTCGAGCACATCGACGAACTCGGAGCGGAAGACGCGCCGCTTGCGGTGACGCCGTTTGGGCCAGGGGTCGCTGAAAATGCAAACCACGCGCGCTATCGACTGCTGCGCGAAGGCGGATTTCAAAACATCGATGGCATCGGCGCGGATGCAGCGGACATTGGGGAGCCGCTCGCGAACGATCCGCTTGCGAAACTTGCCGTAGAACTCGCCCGCGCGTTCGATGCCGATCATGTTCGTCTCGGGGTGGCGCGCGGCCTCGTCCGCGATCCAGACGCCGTTGCCCGAGCCGATCTCGATGGTGAGCTTGGCAGGACGGCCAAAAATCCCATCCCAATCGACGACGCCCGCTTCGGGCACGAAATCGAATTCAGGATCGGGCATCGAGTTGATCGGCGTATCGGGTGCCGCTTCGTCGGTGATCGCATCGGTCTTGTGGGCGGGCAGGTTCGCGTTCATTGGATGAGCCTGTTCTCGGTCGCAATGAGATCCATCGCGATATCGTGGGCTTCGCTCGGCAGGCGCTCGAGTATTTGATACTCGAATGAGAGGCCAATCTTGAGCGCGGCTTTTGCCCTCGCGAGGAGCCGGTCGTAATGAGCCTTGCCGAACCCGATCCGGCGGCGCCCCAAATCAAACGCGACCCCGGGCACGAAGATGATGTCCAGTTCGGCGGGGTCGATGGTCTCTGCGTAGACCCCCGGGTCCGGTTCCGCGACGCCGTGGGCCGATCTGATAAAACCCTCGGGCGACCGGCGCGTGACACGGTGCAGCATCAGTTCGCCAACCCCCGAAACACGCGGGGCATAGAACGCGCCGACTGTCGCGAGCAACTCCGCGATCAGCGATTCGGTATCGACCTCGCCTCGCATGGCGACGTAACAGGAGACGCGGCTGTCCGGGGTGATAGCCCGAACTGCGGGCAGATCGATCGCGCGTTTGCAGATGCGGCGCGATTCGTCTGCGCTCGTCCCGGATTCTCCGTCCGCAATCGCCCGTTGCTTACGCAAGGCGAGCATCCGGGCGCGGAGCTTGCGTTTGAGTTCGGAGGCCTCGGGCGATGGCGCGGAAGGGGAATCCATTGTTGGCGATAGGCTTTGAATCAGAGAGGTTTGATTGGAGGTCTCAATGGAGGTCTCAATGGAGGTCTGAACGGCGAGCCCCAAAGCTGCGTCACTCATCCCACAGCGGGCCACGAAGCAGCGGAAAAATATCCTTCTCGGCGTGCTCGAGATCGTGGATGTAATCGATTTCGGTCCAGGGCAGGTCGCCAACGGCCAGGATATGAAACTCGAATTCGCCGAGAAGATATTGAATTCCATCCGGCACCCAGCAGATGCCACGGTCGTGATCGCGCTCGCGGCCCAGCTCGATCATCCGCCGCGCTGCGCCCTGCCCGAGGTGAAGGACACCCAAATTTTCGGCCTGTGCCTCGCGCGGATCGATCAGCTTGGATATGCGTTCGATGCGGCCCGCGTCGTCGACGACAATCTTCATCTCTTCCTCGCCGAAGGTGTCGCAATAATCGGCGAGCAGCACGTTCTCGCGCTCGTCGTCCAGAAGCCGACGCATCAGCTCGGGATGAAAAAGCACATCGGAATTGAGGATCAGCAGACCTGCGTGGCCGATATCGAGCGACGAGCATCCGAGTGAATCGAAAGAGTTGGTCTTGTCGTAGAGATCGTTGTGCGCGTATCCGACGCGTCCGTCGAGCACCTCACGCACGCGATCCGCCCCATGGCCGGTGACGACCTGGATATCCCGGACTCCGGCCAGTTCCAGTGCGCGCACCTGATGCTCGAGGATGGTCCGACCGCCGACCTCGATCAGGCACTTGGGCACATGCTCGGTGAGCGGGAGCAGCCGATTTCCTCGCCCGGCGGCGAGGATGACGGCAGGTGGTCTGGGTTTGGTTTCGCTCATTTCAATCTGCCGTTCAGGTCACTTACCGGTCGAAAAATCTTTGAGCTGAAGTTCGAGATTGGTCCGCCCGGCCCAGCGATTGACGAAAGGCGTGGCCGCTAGCCGGAGATTCTTGCATCCGGCCCGTAGCTCATCTGCGCGGTCTGCCATGGCAAACCCGATGGCCCAGACCGAGCGGCCGTCGGGTCCGGCGAGGTGGAGCTTGATGTGCCGGCCCTTCAGAATTCGCGGCTCTTCGACCAGCGTGAGCCCTTCGATGGCGATCACCGGACGCGCATTGGCCATTCCGAAGGGTTCGAGTTTCTCCAACGCTCTGGCGTTGTCCATTGTCAGATCCTCGCAGGTCGCGGTCGCGTCGATCCGCAGGCT
Source organism: Candidatus Sumerlaeota bacterium (assembly GCA_021772735.1). GTDB lineage: Bacteria > Sumerlaeota > Sumerlaeia > MVZB01 > JAJFLK01 > JAJFLK01. Next base: position 7,353 of record JAJFLK010000326.1, read on the forward strand.
TGGGATCAACGCCTCGCTCGGGAGCGCGCCGCGAGCGTGGACATCCAGCGACGCGCAGAAATCGGCGAGGGCAGAGCTGCGCAGCCTAAGTCCGGCCGCCATGGTGTGTCCGCCGAATCGCTCCAGATGGCCCGAGCATGCGTCGAGCGCCGCGTGGACATCGAAGCCGCGCACCGAACGCGCAGAGCCTTTCGCCCAGCCATTCTCGATTCCCAGGACGATCGCGGGCCGGTGATATCGCTCCAGGATGCGCGAGGCGACGATGCCGATGACACCGGGGTGCCAGCCTTCGCTATGGACGACAATGACCGGCGAATCGCTGGCCTCGTCGATCAGGCCGAACGCTTCCTCGGTGATATCTGCTTCGATGCGGCGGCGATCCGAATTGAACCGGTCGAGCATCGATGAGAGTTCACGGGCGCGGTTCGTATCCTCGGTCACGAGCAATTCGAGCGCGCGCTCGGCGTGATCGGTTCGCCCGGCGGCATTGAGGCGCGGAGAGATCTTGAAGGCGAGATCGCCGGTCGTGACTTCCTCGATCGGGACGTTGATGAGTTGGGCCAGTTGTTGCAGGCCGACGCGCGCGCCATCGCGAAGCACGGGCATCCCGTTCGCGACGAGGCGGCGGTTCTCGTCCTTCAGCGGAACAATGTCGGCGACGGTGCCCAACGCCACCAGATCCAGTTGCGAGCGTAGAAACTGTTTTGCATCGTTCGCCTCGACGCCGCGCGATTTCAGCATCGCATGGGCCAGCTTAAACGCGACGCCTGCCCCGCACAGTTCCTTGAACGGATAATCGCATCCAGGCTGCTTGGGATCGATCACCGCGACCGCCGGCGGTAGATTCTCGCCCGGCTCGTGATGATCGGTCACGATGACGTCCACGCCCAGGCGGTTTGCCTCGGCGACCTCTTCGATCGCGGTAATCCCGTTATCGACCGTGATGAGAAGCTTTACGCCACGCTCGGCGAACTTGCGAATCGCCTCAACGTTTAATCCGTAACCCTCGTCCAGGCGATGCGGAATATAGGTGTCGATCCCGGCGCCGAGGAATCCGAACGCGCTCGCGACGATCGCCGTCGAGGTGATCCCGTCCACATCGTAATCGCCGTAAACGAGGACCGATTCGCGGCGTTCCAGCGCGAGGCCGATGCGCGCGACTGCCGCGTCCATGCCTGCCATCTCAAAGGGATCGTGCAGACCAGAGAGCGCCGGGCGCAGGAAGGCCTCGACCTCTCCGGCGCTGGCAAATCCGCGCGCCGAAAGAATCCGAGAGATCAGGGGCGATAAGCGCGCCTCATTCTGGAGACGCCCCGCGGCGGCACGATCCAGTGGGCGAACATCCCACCTTGCCGGGGGCCGATCGCGAAGCGCGACGTATGAGTGATCGGAGGGTCTGGTGACGGTCGTCAAGGAAGTTGCTCGGAGTTTGGTTAGAGAAAAAATAGAGCCTCAGCACGCTGAGTCTAGACGCGGGCGGGCGCAAAGTCAATTTGACGCAGCGTGCAAGGGAGGAGAGCAAAAATTCTTCATGCGAACTCCGCGCCGCAACGCTAGATTGGCCCGCCGGTTCCTTGCGCACGTTTCGCGTTCGAGCCCACGCCCCATCGAAAGGTTGCTCCCTTCTTCATGGCCGATGTTCGCCCCTTTGCCGCCCTGCGTTATGGCCCGGCCCTCGCCCAAAACCTGGCCGAGGTGCTCACACCGCCATACGACGTCATCTCGCCGGCGATGCAGTCCGATCTTTTCGCGCGTCATCCGAAGAATCTGGTCCGCATTGATCTGAGCGCGGATGAGGCGGGCGACAACGAGACCGAGAATCGATATACGCGCGCGGGCCGGACTCTCGCGCAATGGATTGACGAGGGAACGCTCGTGCGTGATGCCGAGCCCGCGCTCTACGTTTACGAACAGGAATTCAGCATGCCGGATGGCGGCCGACGCCGGCGCCGTGGGTTCTTCGCGGCGGTCCGCATCGAGGACTTTGAGGATGAGGGCGGGATCAAGGCGCACGAGCGCACATTCGAAGGCCCCAAGGCCGATCGGCTCCGGCTGACCCGCGCGACGCAGTGCAACTTGAGCCCGATATTCAGCATTTACGACGACCCCGAAGGCGGCATCGACCGCACTTTGGCCGAGGTCGCGGCCCGAGCCCCGGACGCCGAGGCCACGATCGACAGCATCATGCACCGGCTTTGGGTCGAGCGCGGCGAGGCTCTCACTCGCGAGGTCGCCGAGACTCTGGCCGATAAACCGCTCTACATCGCCGATGGGCATCATCGCTACGAGACAAGCATCAACTACCGACGCGAGCTGCGGGCGCAGGCTGGAACGGGCGAGCAGATGGCCGCCAGCCAGGCCCCCTTCGATTCCACGCTGATGTTCCTGGCCAATATGCACGGCGAGGGCATGGAGATCCTGCCGACGTATCGGATGATTCCAGCCGCCGCGCCCGATTTCGGAGTCGAAAAAGTTTTGGAATCACTGGCCGAGCACTTCGAGATCGAACTGATCGGCGGAGCGGGAGATGACGCGGACGGTGGTGCCGAAACTAATGATCGCTCGCCCCGCGCCGTGGCCGCCAATCTGATCGCGCGTCTCGCGGCCTCGGGCGAGGATGCGCTCTCGCTCGTCATGCTTACGCCCGATGGCCGGGCGCGGATGCTCCGGCTTCGGCCCGGCGCGGACCCGGCCGTGATGATCCCTGATTCCGACGTGACCATTGAGGTCCAGCGGCTTGATGTTTCGATTCTTCATCGTTTCATTTTCGATCGCGTTTGGCTCGGCTCAAGCGGGACCGAACTCGGCCACGACGACATCGCATACGTCAAGGACGCCGCCGAGGTGATCGAGCGGATTGGCGGTGATGAATTCCAGGCGGCGTTCCTGCTCAACCCGACCCGCATGGAGCAGGTCTGCGAAGTCGCGGGACTCGGCATGCGGATGCCGCAGAAATCGACTTACTTCTACCCGAAGGTCATCACCGGCATGGTGATCCGGATGATGGGGAATATCGGAACCGCGGACGACTCGTGATCGGACCGGCGGGGGCGCCGGTCCCACATCTATCTAATCCGGAAGTGCTAAAGTGTGGAACCGGCGCCCCCGCCGGTTGA
>JAJFLK010000327.1 GCA_021772735.1 Candidatus Sumerlaeota bacterium
CGAGCGGCTCGCCGAGCGGCGCGGCCTCGGCGTGAGCCACGTCTGCGCCGTCCAGATGCGGGATCGGGGCGGCGAGAGCGTCAGCGTCATCGAAGTTCCCGGCGGACCCGACGCGGCCGACGAGTGGATCCTGGAGAACTGCCGCTCCGGCGACATCGTTATTACGTGCGACGTGCCGCTCGCCGCCTCGGCCGTCAAGATCGGCGCCTATGTCCTCGAGCACCGAGGCCGCGAGCTGGACACCGAGAATATCGGCGGCCGCGTCCAGATGCGCGATCTGGTCACCTCGCTCCGAGAGCAGGGGAATATGACCAGCGGGCCTCCGCCTTTTACGGCGGCGGATCGCCGCGCCTTCACAGACGCGCTGGGGCGAATGCTGGATCGACTTCTCAAAAATTGACAAGCGCCCCCCAAGATCGAAGATTGACAGCCACACCATATACGGGAACTCTCCGGCTAACTTTGTCGCCGGGCGGATCGTCCAATAATTGCGACGGGTGAGGGCGATGGGACGCGGCACGAGAAACCTTCAAGCAAATCGTTGGATGACGACGTACCTGACGCGGACGCTTTGCCCGCGTTTGGGGATCGCGCCTGACTTTGAAGTTGTCGAGCTTCCGGTCCACGGTCTGCGCTCCGAGGTGCTTCTCGTACGGACGCGTTCGACGCCGGCGTTCGTTCTCCGCTTTATCCGCAAGCCAGCCGAGGGCGAGCAGCTGCTCGCTCAGCTTCGTTTCGCACAGGCAAAGGGGCTTCCGACTCCGAAGCTCATGAGCGAAGACCTCTCCCGAACGCACGTCAAGGAACACGGGTTCGGGGTCATCGTTGAGGAATTGATCGAAGGTGAGCACCGCCTGCCCGCCGAGGCCACAGCGCAGAACCGTCGTGCGCTGGCCGCCGCGATGGCGCGATTTCACAACGTCGAAAGCACGAAGTGGGGCGCGCCGGATAAACTGCGCGGCTCCGATTTCTTTACGGCATCGATCCAGGCAAAGATCGACAATCGGATTTCCAGCGTCGCGAAACACGACCCCGAGTTCGAGAAGTCGGCCAAGACGAGAATTACCGAGTTCGTCAAATCGATGCGAAAGACCTGGGATGGCGGACCCCCGTTCGGGCTTACGCATGACAAAATTAACACCGGCAACGTGACGTTCACCCCGGACAACGAAGCGCGGTTCCTCGATCTGGCGACGATGCGGTTCGGCGCGACCGGCAAAGATCTGGCGGCGGCGCTCTATTACTTTGCGCCGGGCGAGGACGAAGAGGCCGAATTGAAACAGGCGTATTTCGATGCGCTCCCCGAGCGCCACGCCGATCACTTCGCGCGCTTCGAGCCGTTGTATCGCGCGTGGCACCACCTCTCGCGCTGGGCTTCGAAGTCCAGAGCCTACTCCAAACGAGCAAAGAGGGACGGCGACGACTCACCGGCGGCATCGCGGTCTTCGATGAATCGCGAACGCGATGCGATGTGGGGCTGGATCGAACGAGGTCAATGAACAGACGCGGGCGCCTTCGAGCCAAGGCCGGACCGACCGTGACGGCCATCTGCTTGGCCTGCATCACGACGGAATCGGCACGGTGACTAAGCGATAGGATACTCGATCGACATATTATACAAACGAATCGCGTATCGCTCCTCTCCGGGCAGATCGTTAGCCTTCAGTCTGTCGTCCAGGTAGTGTCGGTTTTTTTCCTCTTTGTATTCCCGGTTGCCGGGGATTGATCTCAGAGCCAGGAGCGCGAGCACGCGCATCACAGTGTCCTCGGAGTGAACGAATTCACACACAAGGTCGATTTCGGGTTGTAGCCAGAGAGGATTTAGATCACCGCGCGGCGTGAAAGATTGATATTCGACAATGCTTACGAATTGCGCGAGGCACGTTTTGGGGTCGAGATCATCCCCCCCAAACGTCAAATTCACTCTCCCAGGATTGTGGCGATAGCCGATACCTCGAATCGCATCCATTATCGTATTGACTCTTAGATTTGGACGTGACGATCCAAGGAAAGGCACGAGCAGGTCTATATGCTCGGGAGATCCGATAAATCGCATCGTGCTGACAGCGACGTACAAGCCGCCCTGGTCACACTCTTCTTGCAGACACGTCCTCAGCACTTCGGCTTCTTCTTCAACAATTGCAGAATCGCCGGAAAGCTCATGGATCGCTTTGTTCAAGTCGGCCAGAAACAGAACATCCCTTCTCTCCTCATGCCGATATCGCCGCCTTAGATCTTGCAGAAGGGGGAGGAACTCCTTGAAATCCGATTTTCCAAGATGCTCGAGTAGGATGCTCCTTAAGTGCGTTCCGTTGAACCGATCCGTTTCCAAGGCGCTTCGTATAATAGCTCGCCACTCGGTTTCCGCTTGTGGATCCGGGTTCGAGGCTCTCTCGATAATGTTGTCGGTTTCCTCCGGGGAAATTTCCATACTCCCATAGATCGTTGGAACGTATGTTAATTTATACAGCTGATCGATCAGAGGTCTATCCCTGGAGAGAAAGGCGAGCTCTCCCGAGCTAATGTTCTCCGGTTGAACGCCGTCTGGCTCGGAGGATTTTTCGCCAGAAACAAGCTTGCTGAGAAACCTGGTCACGCTGTTCATCATAGGCCGTACCTCAATCTTTCAACACTCAGCAGTAATCAGCGCTGGATCGTCCAACGCGTCGCTCAAGAAACTTTCACTAAACGCGGCTCGCCTCGCGTGGAAACGCCGGATCGACGAGCAGGTGCGCGACGAGGCCCGTGGAGAAGTATCTGCCGACTCGGCCGACCGCGCCAGCAATGGCCTGATTCAATGCCTCAGGCTGGGTCAGGAAATCGAGGCTGATTTCCTTGATCCGCTTATCTGCAATCATCACATCGATCCGGCGGCGGAGGTCTTCATCCATGCGCGGATCATAGCCGAGATCTTCGGACGTAGCGCCAATCGTCACGGCGGCCCGGCCCGGTCTGCCAGCATCAAGCGCATTCAAGAGCGCCTCGGGATCGACCAGCTCCGAAGGGCCGGGGTTGATCAGCACAGAGCCGGCAGGCATGAGATCCAGATAATTTTCGTTCACGAGAGTTCGCGTCGAATCGGTCAACGAGATCGACACGACCAGAACATCAGAGACTCCGGCGAGCTGCTCGGCCTCCGCGCCCCGAATTCCATGATCTTCGAACCGCCCCGCTGGAGAGAAAGGATCGCATGCCCATAACTCCCAACCTCGGCTCCGTGCGGCGCGCGCCACGCCCAAGCCGACATCGCCGAGCCCCAGGATCCCAAGCCTGAGTTTGCGCCGCAGCGCCATGAACGCCGGAGGGGCTCCAGAGTTCTCCCATTGCGCTGATGCCGCCGAGCTCATCTCTGCCGCCGATTTCGCCTTAGCTGGGCCCTTAATCGAATCAAGCAACTCGAGAACCAGGCTCGTATATTGAGCAGTCGCGTAATCGGGGACGCTGGTGACCCGGATTCCGGCGCGGCGTGCGGCTTCGAGGTCGATGCCCCCCGGGCCGGCGCCCGCGTGAGCGATGATCTCGCAACGGGGTGCAAGGGCGATCCGGTCCGCACCGAGCGATGCGCCCTGCACGATAATGGTGTCAGCCTTGGCGAGTGCCCGCTCCAGCTCGGGGTCGCATGGGATTGAACATTCTTCGCTCGCCCGTCCGTTTGAATACAGAACGGGGCGCAACCCCGCGGCCTCGGCCTCACGGTTAAGGACATCGGGCGGCGCGGAGCCGTGCGGCCCGGTAATGAAAAGAAGATCGCGCATGGGATGGGGAGGTTTCAGATCGGGATTCTGGCGCGGAGCCGTGCCGAGGCGGCGTCATGCCAATGCGGTACCGATCGCCGCGCCGGCCGCCGGAGGTTTCGATCTTGACAATCATAACCTCGGAGCCCGTATCCTCGAACCCGCTCAGGCCTCGGTCAACTCCAATTCGAGATCGACGACGCTGAAAACCCCGGAGCCCCGGAAGCCCATGACCAAACCCGGCAATCCCAAAGCCCCCGCCGCTCGAACTGACGACGCCTATAAACCCGCGCCTGCCGGCAATACACATAAACCCGCCGAGGCCGGCCCGGCGTGCGATGCCGAGCTGGAGATCCTTATTCGGGCGCGGTATCCGCTGCTCATGGTGATCTCCTTCGAAGAGGATCGCGTGATGCGCGCGCTCGACGGATTCGCCGCGAAGGCGTCCAAGCAACTTTACCATTGGTCCATTAACTCAGGGCTGATCAAGTATCGACGCAACGTGAAGGGCGCGGTCGAAGGCAAGAAGGGCACGAAGGATCCGATCATCGCGCTGCGCGAAATTGAGCTGGGCAAGGACGACCCGACGATTTTCGTGCTCAAGGATTTCAGCCGTTTCATGGATGAAGCTCCGGTGGTGCGAGGACTGCGCGACCTCGCCGCAACGCTTCGCGAGACCTATTCGACCGTGGTCATCCTCTCGCCCGTCATGAAGGTGCCGCCGGAGCTGGAGAAGGAACTGACGATCGTCGATTACCCCCTGCCCGACCGCGAGGCGTTGGGGCAGTTGTTCGACCACATGGTCGAGGAAACGAAAGACAACCCGGACATTCAGATCGACACTTCGGACGAGACCAAGCTCCAGTTGCTCGACGCGGCGATCGGCCTGACTCTTAACGAAGCTGAGAGCGTCTTCGCGAAGACACTCCTCAGCGAAGGACGCCTGACCGAAGCCGAGGCTCCGGCCGTATACGAAGAGAAGCGGCAGATTGTCCGCAAATCCGGGCTGCTCGAATACATCGACACCGAGGATTCCATCGATGGGATCGGGGGGCTGGCGAACCTCAAGGACTGGCTTCGCAAGCGGCGGCGCGCCTTCCATCCCGCCGCGCGCAAGTTCGGCCTGCCGGTGCCCAAGGGGGCGCTGATCCTCGGCGTGCAGGGTTGCGGCAAGAGCCTCTCGGCCAAGGCCGTCGCGCGATACTGGCGCATGCCATTGCTCCGGCTCGATATGGGAAAGCTTTTCGGGAGCCTCGTCGGGGCGTCGGAGCAGAACGTCCGCAAAGCGATCATGCTCGCCGAATCGCTTTCTCCGGCAATCCTGTGGATCGACGAGATCGACAAAGGTTTCGCGGGGATGGGAAGCTCGGGCTCGAACGACTCGGGCACTACATCCCGCGTCTTCGCGACGCTCATCACCTGGCTTCAGGAGAAGACGGCGCCGGTGTTCGTTATCGCGACGGCAAATAACATCGAGCACCTGCCGCCCGAATTGCTCCGTCAGGGACGCTTCGATGAAATCTTCTTCGTCGACCTGCCCAGCGCCGAAGAACGCGCCGCGATCTTTCGGATTCATCTGATCAAGCGCCGGCGCAATCCGGACCGGTTCGACCTCGCCGCGCTCACCGCCGCGACGCAGGGATACAGCGGCGCCGAGATCGAGCAATCGATCATCTCCGCGCTTTACGACGCCTTCGATGAAAGCCGGGACATCGACCAGCAATTGCTCATCGAGGCGATCGCAAAGACATCGCCGCTCTCCAAAATCATGGCTAAAGAAATCAAGCAAAGGCGAGAATGGGCCCGCGCGCGCGCCCGACCCGCGAGCTGACCGGCTCGGCTGACCGGCAATAATCCGCAGCCGATCAATCCTGCTTTTCTCCCTTGGATCATCAAGCCTCATGAGGACCGTCGCATCCGATCTATCGAGCGCCCGTGAAGCCGCGTGGGTCGGGCTGATCCTGCTCGCGGTCCTGGTTGTCTTCTTCGGCCGGGCCCTCGCGCCGGGCAAGGTTCTCGCGCCCGCCGATTACCTTTTCACGACGCCCTACTACGAAAGCCACGCGCCCGAGGAACTGGAGCGGCCTTACAACACAAAGCTGTTCGACCAGGCATTTCAGTTCTTGCCGTGGCGATATTTCGCATGGAAAACAATGCGCTCGGGAAGTCTGCCGCTTTGGAACCCTCACAGCTACTGCGGCACGCCGTTCATGGCCACGATGCAATCTGCCGTGCTGTATCCGATCAACCTGATCACGCTCGCGTTACCTTTCGGCAAAGGGTTTGTCACGAGCGCGATCCTGCGCCTGTGGATCGCGGGGTTCGGGATGTATTGGCTCGCGCGCCGATACGGCTTGATTCGCGCCGCGTCGATGCTTGCGGCGCTCTCGTTCATGTTCTCGGGATACCTCGTCGTGTGGCTCGGGCATCCGCACACCAACGCAGCGGTCTGGCTTCCGGCGCTCATCCTTGCTGCGGATCGAATGATCGGGGCTCCGGCAGGCACGAAGCAGCGAAGGTGTTCGATGGCGATCCTGGCGGTTCTGTTCGCGATTCAGTTCACCGGCGGGCATATCGAAACCTCGCTCGATTTGGTCCTCACCACGTTTCTCTACGTTGTCCTTCGATCATGGATCGCCCCTCACGCCGGGACGACCGAATTGAAAAGCGGCAGACCGGCAAACATGCTGCGTCTTGGCGTGCTCGCCGCCGTCGCGCTGGGTCTTGGCATGATGCTGGCCGCGCCACCCTTGATGGCTTTTTTCGAATGGCTCCCTCTCTCCGCGGAGTTCACGGATCGCGGGAATGCGCCCTGGGACTGGATCAGGCCCGGCTGGACGGAGCACTTGCTCTCGCTGCCTCTGTTCGTCTTGCCGGACGTTTATGGTAACCCTCTCTGGGATGAAACGTTCTCGGCGCCGAAGTCGCCAGGGAATTATCCCGAACGAATCATGTACGTCGGCATCGTGACTTTCGTCTTCTCGATGTTCGGTATCGGACGGGCCCTGACCCGGAGCGGCCCGGAGCGGCCCGCGCACCGGTGGTCCATCATCTGGTTGGTGATCGGAATCGTTGCACTGGGGCGTGCGATGTACGTCCCGGGGTTTGACTGGCTGAACCAACTGCCAATCATTTCCCTGGGCCGGCCCGAGCGGCTCCGGCTGATCGTATCCTTCTCGCTCTGCCTGCTTGCCGCCGCTGAAATGGATGGCCTCATCCGGTCGTCAAACTCAAAAGGCACGCATGGCCTCCGCGATCGGATTGCCCTGGCCGGCATGTTCTTGAGCTTCGGACCCATCGCCTCCGCGCTGGGGTTCACCCTCGCCCAGGGTCATGCCGAACTGATCGTGCCCGGAGCCGTCGCCCTGTTCGCCGCAGGGGCGGTCTTATTCGTGACGGCGGCATCGCAACGGCGACGAGCGGCACTTGCGGGAATCATCGTGAACCTGGCGCTTGTGGATCTGATCGCTTTCGGGGCTCGATACAATACGGTCGTCGATTCCCGGTTTGTCTTTCCCGAAAATCCCGTCGCGCAACATTTTGAAACCGGCAGCCAACCATTGCGCGTGACGGCGCTGAATTTCTCGCACATGCCGGACACTCAATTGGCGGCGGGGTTTTCCGACGTGCGGGGCATGGACTTCCCCACGGCCTGGTATGCTCGCTACTTCGATCTGCTGCCCGACCAAATCGACTGGACGGTTTACAGCCGCGTCATCTCAAGCGCTGAATCTCCACTGCTTAGAGTGCTGAACCTGAAGTACGTCATGACCGCCGGCACGAACGTCGTCGATAACAGCACGGGCATGACCTGGCTGGGGCCGGTTCAGAGTGTCTACCTCGGCGAACTCATGCAGGTCCAACCGCGCAGCTTCATGGTCTATAATGCATCGATCGCGAAAGACGATGGCGAAGCCGCCGCGCTGCTCGCGGCCGACCCCGAGCGAGTCTACGACCGTGTCGTCCTTAGCGCGCAAACTCAGCCGCCCGCCATCGGGCCGCTCCAAACTCCCGCTCCGACAGCCGAAGTCGAATGCCTGAGTTATAAAGCCAACTCTTCGAGCTGGGCGGTGCGGACGCAAAGCGACGGTTATCTTTTCACGAGCGACGCGTATTATCCCGGCTGGATGGCCACGATCGACGATCAACCCTCGATGATCCATCGGGCCAATCTCGCCTTCCGAGCCGTCTGGGTTCCGAAAGGGCTGCATCGCGTGGATTATCGATATCGCCCCGCTTTCGTCGGCTGGGGGTTCGGTCTCATGGCGCTGGGTGCTGGAATTGTCGCGTGGCTGATCCGAAGCGGCACGAGGCGAGAATCAGGTCTCACAGACCCCAGGTAAGTAGTCCGCGTCGCAGAGGGCGATTCCCGGCATGAACGACAATCAGAAACCCCTCTTCGCGCGGATCGCCGACTCGCCGTGGGTATGGCTCGCGCCTGTGATGACGCCGTTCGTGCTGTTCCTCCTGCTCCCAGTCTTTGAAGTCGTGCGGCTCTCGTTCTTCGAATGGGATTGGTTCGATCAGAGGCCGGTCGGCTTCGCTCAATATCGACGCCTGGCGCGTGACCCGACGTTTTACTCGGCGATGGGACACACCTTGATCTTCGCCGCCGCGGTCGTGCCGGCCTGGATATTTGGGACGCTATGGATCGCGACCATTATTGCGCCGATGCGGATGCGCGCGCGCGGCGGATGGACGACGGTTTTCTATCTGACTTACGTCGTCTCGCCGATCGTGCTGGCGATGGTGTGGAACTGGATGCTTTCACCCGGAGAGACGGGATTAATCAATCGGGGGCTGGCCCAAGTCGGTCTCGGGCCGTTTGCCTGGCTTGCATCGAGCCGCACCGCGCTGGCCGGCGTGATTGTCTCGACCATTTTCACGATCCCCGGCAGCGGCGTCTTGCTTTACAGCGCGGCAATCTCATCGCTCCCGCGCGAACTGTTCGAGGCCGCCGAATTGGAAGGCACGACTCGCTTCGCGCGGTGGCGATTCATCACCTTCCCTCTGGTCAGGCCGACGACGCTCTACCTGGCCGTGATTTATACCATCGCATCTTTTCAAGTCTTTGAGCGCGTCTACATCATGACCGGCGGCGGCCCTGCAGGCGCGACAACCGTCCTCGTCGAGCAGATCTATACGGACGCATTCTTAAGCTTTGATTTTGGCTCGGCGTCGGCCCAGGCAGTCGTGCTGCTGCTTATGATCGCGGCCGTGGCCTGGGTCCAATTCAGGACCATCGATGCGGATGTTCAATACTAAAAATTGATGTGCGCGAGCGAGAAGGCTCAGAGGCCGCGGGAATCGCGATAATTCGTCAGCGCGTCGATGGCGCCTCGGACATGGATGCCGGCCGCCGAGCGATCATCGGCCCGGAGCGCCATCTCGGCCATCGAGAGCCGGTGGACGGACTCTCGCGCGGATTCGGGCAACGAGGATATCCCGGCCTCTAGCATGAGCCTCGGCTCGGATTGATCTGGTTTCGTCAGCCCGCGATATCGAATACGGACGGATTTCAATTTGATCTCGGTCGGGAGGAAGCAGACGTTACGACGCGGTGAACTTTCGTGAACGACTTTACCGATATCGAACTGGAATGTGGAGCCATCGGCGGCCTCGACCTCGATGTTTGAGATTCGAACATCGCCCCGCTTGACGCTAAAGCCGACGGCGGTCACGTGCGGAAGAGCCTGAATCGGCCGAAACTCGTCCGTGTCAACTCTCTTGGCCGAGACTTTGTTCTTGTCGATGAAGTGCCACTGATAGTACGGAAGCGTCGGGTTCATCGCGTCCACGCTCTGGATGTATCCGGTAACGGATCGAACGCGGGCGACTTGGCGATCCAGGGAGTTCGGTGCGGTAACGAGCGCAGGCGAGACCACGACGGCAGATTCGTCGATCGATCCAGCAAGGGCTTCGAGTATTGCCAGCGCATCATTGATGGAGAGAGGCGGACGTCCATCGGGCTCAGGCCTGGTAGAAAGCGGACCGGCCAACCCATCGGGCGAGATCGCCGGAATCGCGGTTGCAATCCTCGCTGCGGGAGGCTCGTCGGCGACTGCGGGCAACTCCTGTGCTCCGAGGCGCCCTGCGCCCATAAACCAGCAAACGGCGGTCAAGAGCGAGGCTGTCGAAACTGTACGAAATTGGAGACGCATAATACTGGGACCTCCCCTATGTGATCCCCCCATCATTTTATCGGTATCGCGGGGCGGTACGACAACCTTCTTCTCCCGAATGCCAAAAAAGAGACACCGGGAAATTTCGAGCTTTGAGCGGCCGGAGCCACCCCGGCGCGGCTCACGTGGCTTGGATCGGGAAATCGATGCGAAAGACAGCGCCACCGGGCTGCTCGGATTCGAGCGAAATCGTCCCGCCCATGGATTCAATGATCTTCTGAGTCACCGAAAGGCCCAGTCCCGTTCCGTCGGACTTTCGCGTGAAGAAGGGCTCAAAGACGTGCTCCATGTCTGCGAGCGCAATGCCTGCGCCGTTGTCTTCAACCTCGAACGATAGCACTGCGGGAAAACGACGGGTCAGGATTCGGGCGACGATTCTCCCCCGCCGATCGTCTGGGATTGCCTGACGGGCATTGAGATACAGATTGAGCAGCGCCTGCTTGAGCATATTGGGATCGGCCCGAATCGGCGCGAGGTCAGGCTCATATTCCAGAATGATCTCAATGGGTTTGGACCGCCCGCGAGGGAAGACGAATTGGAGAACTTCATCGTTGAGCGCGACGGGATCGACGAGCGACAGCTCGCCCGGCTTGGGATTCGCATACGTCAGCATGCGATTGACGATGTCCTTGCAGCGATTCGATTCACGATGAATGGCTTCGATGTCTTCGGACATCTGTGGGTCGTCGCCGACGGTCTTTTTCATGTATTCGGTCGTGGATATGATGACGCCCAGCGGATTGTTGATTTCATGCGCGACGCCGGCGGCAAGCTCGCCAATGCTCGCCAGATATGAACTGCGCATCAGACGCTCATTGGTCTGAATGAGATCGATCTTCTGCTGGTTGAGCACGACCATGATAAACCAGGCCATCAGAACGACGACCCAGATCAGAGCGATCTGGATGACGAACTCGGGGTCTTTCATGAATGAGAAATTGGCCTGCTGGAGACGAAGCGTGAGGATGAACAGCAGCGAGATCAGAGTGTTGATGATGATAGTCTCAAGGATCGTCGAGAAAAGCGCAAACCCGCGCATCACGAGCAGGAACAAAAGGATATAGAAATTCGTATGCGGCTCTTCGCCGAACGCAGTCGTCGTGTTGTCGAAGTAAATGAGCATCGCGACGTAAACGAAATCGACGAGGAAAGACATCAGGGTCAGCGGTTTGACTCGATCGAGGCCGACGCGCCCGGTGTAGAAGAATACCGAATGGAAGAGGCTGTAAGCGAAATAGGCGGAGAAGAGCCAGATGAGGCCGCGCACTGGCCGGCTATCGATCAGGCCCACCCAAATCAGGATGGTCGACACGAGGACGACCCACTTGATGGGGATAATCGCGCGGCGCTCGATTCGCAGGAGGCTCTCGCGATATTCCCTTTCTTTCAGGGAAAGCGGCTTCACTGGTCTTCCTTGTCGGTCCGCGTCTCCCCAGGATGTGCGTCAATGCGGGCCGAAGCCCGCGGCGTTGCGCTCGCGTCGGTCAGGGCCTGGCGCAGACCTTGTGCAGTGGGGGCGGCGGCCACGGCGGCAACGCGAAATCCCAACTCACGCATGGCCCCGGCCGTTGTCGGGCCGATCCCGATCCATCGCGGCCCGGCGGCATCCTGGTCTGGTCCGAGTTTATATCGTAATGACGATAAAGCCGATGCCGCCGAAGGGGAAAAGACGACGATATCGTCGAAGGCTCCTCGCGCCAGTGCCTCGTCGATTCGGCCCAGTCCCTCGCGATCCGGGACGGTTGAGAAGAGCGCCATATGGTGGACCGCAGCTCCGCGCGCGCGTAGGCCCTCGGCGAGCTCCGGCCGACTTTGGGCCGAGCCCGCGATCATAATCTCCGAGGCGCCATCGGTCAGAGGCAGTGATTCGGCGAGGACGGCCGCCGAGGGCGCCGGCGGAACAAAATCTGGCTCGACGCCTCGCGCCCGCAAATCTTCGGCGCTGGCGGCTCCGATGACGGCAATGTGAATCCCTGCCAGGGCCCGGGCGTCCTTGCCCGCCTCGGCGAGCGCTGCAAAGAAGAAACGAATCGCGGCCGGACTCGGCAGGACGAGCCATCCCCAGGCCGAGGCAAGAATGCCGAGCCGCTCGATCAGCTCCGAGGCGACTCTATCGGCAGCCGCTGCGTCAAAACGAACGGCCGGTATCTGTGCGACCTCTGCGCCCGCTTCGCGCAAGGCCTCGGCGATCGCATCGCCCGTGCCCGCCGGGCGGGTTAGCAGAACGCGACGTCCGAAAAGTGGGCGCTGCTCGAACCAATTCAATGCCTGATCACTCCCGGCGACGGCGCCCAGAACGACAATCGATGGGGCGCGCATCCGGACCGAAGAAAGATTCGCGGCCGCTTGTTCCAGGCTGGTCCGGATCGAGGCCTGGCGTGGATAACTCCCCCAATGGATGATGGCCATCGGCGTGGCAGGATCCATGCCTTCGGCAAGCAAAACGCCGAGGATGGCCGGCAGGCGCGCCATCCCCATCAGGATTACCAAGGTTCCAGGTGTGCGCGCCAGCAGATCCCACCGAACCGAGCAATCGGGCGAGGCCGGATCTTCATGGCCTGTGACGATATGAAGCACCGAACTGCGGTCGCGATGCGTCAGCGCAATACCGGCCAGAGCGGGCACGGAGATCGCCGAAGTCAGGCCGGGGACAACCTCAAAAGGAACGCCGGCGGCAAACAAGGCATCGGCTTCCTCGCCGCCCCGACCGAAAATAAATCCATCCCCACCTTTCAATCGGACGACCACGCGCCCCGGCCCAGCGGCTTCGACGAGCTGGCTGTGAATCGAATCCTGCGC
>JAJFLK010000328.1 GCA_021772735.1 Candidatus Sumerlaeota bacterium
CCGTAAGCTTGGCCTGGAGGCTTCCATCTTTGGATTCGTTGATCAGGACGTTGCTGGGTTTGACGTCTTTATGCAGAACGCCGACCGAATGCGACGCGCCCAAAGCGCAGGCTATCTGGGCGACGATTTCGAGCCTCGTCCCCAGCGGGATCTGATCGATGCCGCCCCTCTTCTCGACCCATTGGATCAGGTCTCCGCCGGCGGTGTATTCCATCTCCAGGAAGAAAGGCGCCTGATCGAGATTCACGTCGTAGAGCCTGGCGATATCCGGACGATCGCCAAGGACCTCTTTCATGAGCCGAAAGAGCGTCAGTTCGCGCTTGAGCGTCCTCAGACGCTCGGCCTTGAAACAAAACTTGAATGCGCGCAGCTCGCCGGCGCGGCGATTACCGGCCAGCCACACCTCGCCGAAACCGCCCTGGCCGAGTTTTCGCTCAAGCGTCCAGCCCTTGCGGTGTGGGATCTCGAGCCCGGCGGCGGGGCGCCAGCCGAGCGTGACGACATCGCTCAGGATGACTGCCCGACTGGCTTTCTCCGTGTCCGCTGGAGCCTTGAGGGGGGAGAGGCCTTCCATGCCGACTTCAAAAATATCGACCGAGTCCTCGATGCCTTTGAGCTGATACGGCCCGTGCGCCATCCATTCGATGGGCTGATTCTCGCTCGCCGATTCGACCTGCTGCCGTGCCGAATCGAACGCGGCATGAGTCAGGAGGATCTGGCCGCCCTTGGCTAGACTCATCACGCGCCCGGCCGTATCGACGGCCAGACCGACAATTTTCGGCTCTCCTTTGTCGGTACCGATGAGGACATACTCGCCCATGTGCAGGCCCACGCGAACCCGAAGCCGCTCGGGAGTATCCAGCTCGCTTAACCCCGACTGAAAAGCAAGGGCGCACCGAACCGCGTCCGAAGGGCGGTCGAAAGTGGCAATGAAGCCATCGCCCATTTCCTTATGCTCGTGGCCGGCGAACTGAGAGAGGCAATCGCGGAACAGGGAATCGTGCGCGGCGATGATCCTCGCGATGGCCGTATCGCCAAGCCGTCCCTTCAAGTCGGTCGAGCCAACAAGGTCGGTAAACATCAGGACCTGTAGCGTCGTCTGGGCCTGGGCTGCTGACGCGGGATCGCTTTGCGGGCCGCCTGCGCCGGGGCCGGGCTGCTCGGCCGCATCAGCATCGGGATTCACATCGCGGGCGCAACTCTGACATACACTCTGGTCGGAGTTCTCAGGCAGCGGGGCACCGCATTTTGGACAGTCCAGTGAGTCTTCACTCATCAGCGCATACTCGCACGATCACGTTCGATTTCGGCCCGAGAAGATTTGCACGAACGGGGGCGGAAGGGCAAGAGGGCGGGAAACCCCGGAGGGCGGCCGATAAGCTTCGCTCTCCTTAAAACACACTCTCGGTGATGATGATGTTCTTCCCCAGGGATACGAATACGATTTGGAGGCGCCCCTGTATTGCGGCGACGGAAGGAAGCTGTTGACCAAAGGTTCGGACAAAGTAAAATTGCGGCTGATCCGTGGCAGAACATCCGGTTCATCAGGAACCGGAACCGACAGGCACTCAAGCGACTCAGCCGATTGTGGGAGGTCATTTCTTGATTCACTCTTTACGCGCGCTCATTCCTTTTCTCTTCGTTGCATCCGTTTCAGCGGCCGAGATTGATGGTCCCTTGTCGGGATCTCCATTTTCCGCGATCGCCCAGGCCGCCAACAGGTCCGATTCGGAAGTCGGGGACAGACAAAGAAACAATTCGGTCATAATTCTGAATGACGGTCGTGACGCCCTACTTCTCAGAGTACATCTGATTCGAAACGCAAGACGATCGATTAACTTGCAGACCTTTATCTGGCAGAACGATGAATGCGGCCGCCTCATCATGTATGAACTGATCGAAGCGGCCAAACGTGGCGTTGAAGTAAGAATCATTGTTGACCATTTTGTCTCCGACAAAGATCCGGATATTGTTGCCTTTCTCGCCACCGCACATCCCAACCTCAAGGTGAAACACTACCGCCCCGGGGCAGATCGAATTAGGCCTTCCAAACTCCGGGCCCTGGCCGGAACCATCCTCTTTTTCCAAGACACCAATCAGAGGATGCACAACAAGATTATCACGTTCGATGATTCGGTCGCCATCCTGGGTGGAAGGAATTACGAAAATCCATATTATGGCTATTCGACGGAATTCAATTTCAAGGATCGCGATGTCGCCGTGATTGGGCCTCTTGTGCCATCTATTGCCGAGTCCTTTGATGAGTTCTGGGCGTACAAGCATTCAGTGTCGAGCACGGATCTCAAAGATGTCTCAAAGATCATAGACAAAGGCTCATTCCGGCGGTACGAGACGCGAGAAGAATTTTTCTTTAACGGCCTTTTTGATGAACTCGAAAGGCTGGCTGCCGACTCAGCGGCAATTCAGGAGAAGTTCCTTGGGAAATTGATCGAGGCCGACAAGGTGGAGTTTCTGTCCGATGTCCCGGGGAAAAAGAGGAGGGGATGGCTGGGCTTTCGCGGCGAGGCGAGACACACGCGACGGCTCATCGAGTTCGTCGGCGAGGTCAAGAGCAGCCTGATTATTCAGTCTCCGTATTTAGTTGTAAGCAAAAAGGCAAAGAAAGTATTTCTCGGTTTGAGAAAGCGAAACCCCGATGCGGTGATCACGATTTCAACGAACAGCTTCGAGGCAACTGATAATATCATGGCCTATTCGGCCAACTATCGACTCAGAACTTCCTATATAGGCGACCTGGGATTTCGGATCTATGAGTTCAAAGCTGTCCCTGATGATATTCTCACCTACTTCCCGCATCATGCGGAGCTTCAGAGGCGAGCGAGGGGGAAGGGGCAAGCGGAAAGCGAAGGGCCTACGGTGTGCCTTCACGCCAAGTCATTTGTCGCCGACGATCGCGTGGCGTATATTGGTTCCTACAATCTGGATCCACGTTCCGGCAATCTTAACACGGAGGTCGGCCTGCTGATCGAGGACTCCGAAGTCGTCGAAGCGCTAAATGAGAACATCCTGAACGATATCAAGCCGGGGAATAGTTGGGTTATCGCGAAGCGCAAGACACCGCTCGCCGGGGTTAATTCGCTGGCCGAGGGGATTTCGGGTATTTCTCCGGTCGATCTGTGGCCTGTCAAAAATACCAGCAGCTTCGAGCTTATTCCAGGCATGGAACCGGTCCCACCGGATCATCACAGGTTCAATGAACGTTATCGCGATGTGGGAAGCTTTCCGGGCGAGACCGGCCTGACGAAGAAGGAAATCATCATGCGCATCTTTAAGGCGGTCGGAAAGCCCGCCACGCCGCTTCTCTAACAGGCTGTTGAAACAGCCTGCTAGATGGGTTACGGACCGTTCTTTACGCTCTTGGCTGTAGTTCTGCCAAGGCAACTTCGCCAATGAATAGAATCGGGGCCGCCCACGCCCTTCATGACCTTGGTCACGAAAGGTGATGTCATGGCTCGAAGCAGCGCACTGTAATTGAGCTGAAAGGTAATTTCGGCGCCGCATGAAATGTCCGATCTCACGATCAGGTGGTCGCTGCTGGCCCCAAGAATTTCCATGCCTGGAGGTGGCCGAATGCCTGACGGATCGATGTCCTGATGCCCGATGGCGACAATCGCCTGTGGTTGCTCGCCCTGATCTTGAGCCTTCGGCGTCGAACCAAAGGCGGATTGTGCGATTTCGCCCCATGGCTGGGATGGCTTGATCTTGGATTCAATGACTTCGCCGACGAGCGTAATGGCATCTGTATGTAGCCCTTCAAGAGGTTTACGGTGGAGTGTCTCGCACCCCAATAGAATCGATTCTCCCAGTCGCAGATTATTGATTCTTCCCTTATTCGTATCGCCCAGCGCCCATTCAAGGTTTGCGGAGTTTCCGCCGGAAATAATATCCAGGGCCATGTCGAAAGTTTTTTCCAGCGAATCCGCCAGAGAAGATAGTTCGCACATTTTCTCCTCGCTGGGAGACACACCGCTGCGACAGGCAAGATTGGTTCCAATTCCTCTGAGAATGATGCCGGGGAGGCTTCGTAACTCACGCACGGTACGCGCCATCTCCCCGGGCATGATTCCTTCGCGCAAATCACCGAGTTCAACCATGAGCAAGATTCCATGCGTTCGCCCAGCCTTTTGTGCGGCGAGCGATAGCATCCGAATGACTGCCAATTCGGTATTGAAACTCACGTCCGCGCACTTCACAACTTCGCTGGCCTGACTGAGCATCGGCGAGCGAA
>JAJFLK010000329.1 GCA_021772735.1 Candidatus Sumerlaeota bacterium
GAGCCCGGCAGGCCGGGCAGGCAACGCAAATCAAGTAGTCCTCCCGCTGGGGATCGGCGGGAAGTTTTGACCGGCGAGGGCGCCGGTCCCACATCTCCATCGTCCCACATCTTCATCGTGCGACACCGGCAAAGTGTGGAACCGGCAAAGTGTGGAACCAGCGCCCTCGCCGGTTGAGAATTTCAAGAACATCACCGCTCGTGGCGAATCCGCAATCGAACAGAACAACGAGGCAAGAAGCCTCAGGCTTCGCCCTCGCCCTCGCCCCATTCGAGCAGCAGCGCGATCACCTCGCCGACGACGCGGTTCGGCGTCGAAGCGCCGGCCGTGACCCCGATCACGAGCGGCCGCGTTTCGGGATACCACCGCTCGGTCTTTGTCGGCTCGGCGCCGGGCTCCGGCGGTTTGTGTCGAATTCGGTCGCGCGAGATCATGCACTCCAGATCTTCGATGTGATAAGTCGGGCAGTGCTCCGAGGCGATCTCACTCAGGTGGCCCGTGTTCGAGCTGTTGAAACCGCCGATGACGATCATCAGGCCGGGCGGCTCGCTCATCATCTCGGCGACCGCATCCTGCCGTTCCTGCGTTGCATGGCAGATCGTATCGAATGAACGGAAGTGTGCGTCGGCGGCATCGGCTCCATATCGCTCGGCCATCGCCTCACGCACCATCGCGCCGATCTCGAGCGATTCCGAAGACAGCATCGTCGTCTGATTGGCCACGCCGATGCGCCCAAGGTCGCGCTCGAACTCGAATCCATCCGAAGCGGCATCGGCAAACTTCTTGGTCAGAGCCTCGCCGCCCTCGCCGGTGCGAATGAAGTCGCAAATCAATTCGGCCTCGGCCTTATCGCGCACGACGACGTGACGGCCCCGCCCGCCATGCGAAGCATACGAAGCCGTCGCGATGGTCTCCTCGTGCTCGGCCTTGCCGTGGATGAGCGACGTGAACCCGTCGCGCGCGTATTTCTCGACGCGCTTCCAGACGTGAATCACCGAGCCGCAGGTCGTATCGACCAGCACGCAGCCGGTCGCCTGCAATTGCTCCAGCTCGCCGATCGAGACGCCGAACGCGGGCAGGACCACAACGTCTCCGGGCCCCACGCCCGCCAGCGTTGTCCCTTTGGCATATTGACCCGAAAGAAACTCAATACCCATTTCCATCAATCGCCGGTTGACGCGCGGATTGTGGATGATCTCGGCCGTCAGGAAAATCCGCCGGTCCGGGAAATTGCGCCGCGCCTCGTATGCGAAATCCACGGCCTTATCAACGCCGTAGCAAAAGCCGAATTCCTTGGCCAGGCGGATCTCGATATCGCCGCGCGTCATCCGGTTGCCGCCCGAGCGCAACTCCTCGACGAGCTGGGAATGATAATCGTCGGCCAGATCGGCGGAGATATCGCCCTTAAGCCCGAAGCCGCGCCGGAAAATCCCATCGGCCGAAGGCTTGGGCTCCGGGGGCGCCGCCGATGGTTGTGCCGTTGGAGTCGATGGCGTCGGAGGCGTTATCGATTCGGGATTCATGTAGCCTCTATCCAACGCCATCCGATAATCGTTAGAACACCGCCTACGATGTACACGGGTAAAAAGAGGACATCGGCTGCCACGACCACCGGGAGGAATGCATACGTGCCTATCGAGCTCGCGAATGACCGGGATCTCAAGCCAGGTAATTCGATCTCGGCGTTGTCGTAGTAACCTTCTCTGGCCTTACCTAATTGACCCACGTGAAAGTACTTTCCTAATTGACCCACTTGAAAATACTTTCCGCCGATTTTGAAAATAGGCCGCTCTGATTGGGTCCAATCGTCTGTATAGTTCCGAAATATGACCTGAGCGTTCTCCCACTGCGGCGGAGGCATTGAATCGAGAACAACGTCTCTTACATTGTCGGGATACAGATGCCATTTTTTGGAGTCGCGAGGCACCCAATTGATAGTTGGGAAAAAATAGACATCGCCGCGTCCTAGCTTCTCCAGACTCTTCTCGCCGAGTAACTCAAGATTGCGACTCGGGTGGCGGCGGCCGGTTCCGAGAGGACCAGACAAGTATCGAACGCCTAGTTGTGTACGCCTCTCGACTTCTGACGACCGACCATAAGACAGATAGCCTCGATATATGATGTGATCGTCATAGGTTCTGCGAATTTCCTCAACCGAGTTTATGTAAAAGTCATGATAACCGCTCTCAGTGATCCATTTAACCGTGCATCCGCTAAGCATTGGACATACGATCGCTAATAGAGCGAAGAGCAGCCACCGGCGTCCTTGATCGGCCCGGGCTGGGCCATGATTAATCAGCATTCTTGTCTGCCTAATCTCCGTTCACTGCAAGCGACGGAATGCAACAGGAGCCTCTTGAACTGTCCGGGAAACACGCGAGACGTGCGCCTATGCTTTGACGCGGGGGCGCCAGCACTCACACGCCGAACGATTGACCGCACGAGCAGGTCTGGGCCGCGTTCGGATTCATGAACTTGAACCCGCCGCCCATCAGCGCCGTCGAATAATCCAGCGTCATGCCGTTCAGGTATAAATAACTCTTCGGATCGACGAAAACTTTGATGCCCTCGATCTCGTTGACCTTGTCGTGATCGGCCGGCTGCTCGCAGAAATCCATCGTATATTCGAGCCCCGAGCAGCCGCCGCCCTTGACGCCGACCCGCACACCCCAAGCCTCTTTGCGCTCGGTCTTCAAGATCCGCTGGATCTCCCCAAGCGCCTGTTCTGATAGTTCGATTGCCACTTGTTCACCTCTTGCGCCGCCGAAAACGGCCCCTACATGACGGCCTTCGCGAATAAGATCGCGTCTCATTCTCATTTTGCCCAATCGCCGCGATGATGTCAATCAGACCCTTTTCGGTCCAGTTTTCCGAGACGCCAGCGATTCCCGCTCGCCCCCCTGCGATTACCCCC
>JAJFLK010000330.1 GCA_021772735.1 Candidatus Sumerlaeota bacterium
ATCCGGGGGCTGATGTATTGGGAGGACGCCGACGGGTCTGAGCGACGCATCTACTATGCCGCCGGGCCGATGCTTCTTGCCGTCGATGCGCGCACCGGCAAGGCCGTCCGGAGCTTCGGCGACGCGGGCCGGGTAAATCTCAAGGAAGGTTTCGATCGCGATACCTCGAAACTCTATGTCGTCGCGACCTCGCCCGGAGTGATCTATCGCGACCTGCTGATTATCGGCACGAGGGTCGCCGAGACCCACCCCGCGGCGCCGGGCGATATCCGCGCATACAATCTGCACTCCGGCGTCCTCGTCTGGACGTTCCGCACGATTCCGCGCCCCGGCGAGTTCGGAAGCGACACCTGGCCTGCGGACGCTCGCGATACGTTCGGCGGGGCCAACTGCTGGGCTGGAATGAGCCTCGATACGCAGCGAGGCGTCGTTTATGCCCCGACAGGCTCGGCCGCGTATGATTTCTACGGCGGCGATCGAGCCGGGGAAAACCTGTTTGCAAATTGCATCCTCGCGCTGGACGCGGCGACCGGAGAGCGGCTCTGGCATTACCAGATCGTGCGTCATGACATCTGGGACCGCGACGTCCCGGCGCCGCCCAATCTCGTGCAGCTTGAGATCGACGGCCGCCGCGTCGATGCGCTGGCGCAGATTACCAAATCCGGTCACGTCTTCATCCTGGACCGTGAGACCGGGCGGCCGCTTTTCGACGTCGAAGAACGCGTCGTTCCGGCATCGGATCTGCCCGGCGAGCAGGCCTGGCCGACGCAGCCGATCCCGACCCGACCGCCGCCTTTCGCGCGGCAGGTTTTTACGGAGTCCGAGATTACCAACCGCACGCCCGAAGCCCGCGAGGCCGTCTTCGCCCGGCTCGCCCAAACGCGCTCTGGCGGGCAGTTCACGCCGCCGAGTCGCGAGGGAACCCTCATCCTGCCCGGCTTCGACGGCGGGGGCGAATGGGGAGGCGCGGCGGCCGACCCCGACTCCGGCATTCTCTACGTCAACGCAAGCGAGATGGCGTGGATACTGACGATGGTCGAGATTGAAGAAAAGGGCGACGGCGACGACGACCCGATCGGCAAAGGCGCGAAGACTTACACGCGGCGTTGCGCTCTGTGCCACGGCAGCGATCTGAAGGGCGATCCCTTCGGCGAGAATCCGCCGCTCCTCGGCTCTATCGACCGCCTCGGCCCCGACGAATTCGAGGCGATCGTGCGAGATGGAAAAGGCAAAATGACCGCGTTCGATTACCTGACGAAATCGGAGTTCGGGAATCTCCTCGCGTATATTGAGCACGCGGAGAAGGTTGAGAATGAAGAGGGCGCCGGAGCGAAGCGAAGTGATTCGGCCGATGGCCATTTGACCGACGGTGATTCGCCGCTTCGTGATTCGGGCGATGGCGTTTTGCCGAGTGCGCGCAAATTCAGGAGCACGGGATACAATCGATTCCTCGATCCCGATGGTTATCCGGCGCTCAAGCCGCCTTGGGGGACGCTGACCGCGATCGACCTGAACCGGGCCGAATTGCTCTGGCAGGTGCCGCTCGGCGAACTGCCCGAGCTGACGAGACAAGGCATCGCACCGACCGGGACGGAGAACTACGGCGGCCCGATCGTGACCGCCGGGGGATTGATTTTTATCGGTGCGACGCGCGACGAGATGCTGCGCGCTTTCGACATAGACACCGGCGCGATCCTGTGGCAGACGCGCCTTCCGGCGGGCGGGTACGCCACCCCTGCGACGTATGCCGTGGACGGGCGGCAGTATATCGTGATCGCGGCTGGCGGCACGAAAATGGGCACGGACACCGGAGACGCATACGTTGCGTTTGCTCTGCCGGAGACGGCGGGTGATCCGCGAGCACAATCGGACGAACCCGGACGGGCAGCTCCGTGAAGCTCTTTCTATTGCCTAGGCCTTCGGGTATGGTGTGGCCCGTCTGGCTTTGCGCGCCTGTAGCTCAGCTGGATAGAGCGCACGCCTCCGAAGCGTGAGGTCGCAGGTTCGAATCCTGCCAGGCGCGCCACTCATTTAAGTGGATTGAGCGACCGTTAGAGTCTGCTCACCCGATTCCCTTGACGTTAATCAAAGAAGGCCCATCCGCCAGAGAGCTCACTTATCCTCGCCAGTTCTACGACAATTTCGTCTTCGAAATACATTCTGCCGCTTGAGTCGATCGATTGAACTTCAAGTGTAAGCACTGGTGATTTTCCCAGGGACTGCAAAAAAACTTCTCCTCCACCGATCGATGACAGATCAAAACTAACGTACCATGCTTCGCCCGTCGGGCGATCTACCGGACGGATCCCGATTGTATCTATTGATGTCTTTAACGGCACAGGTTCATGCGACTCCGAAGTCAGCACGGCTGTGGAGACTTCAATTTCCCCGAACACATCTTCGCCGTGGAACAATGTGAAACTCATATCATAGGGATCAACATCGCGAGCGTAATAGACATTATGAAGCCATTTGACGGGACTGAAGTCCATCGTCGGCCCTAAAACCACATCGATGTCGAACCCATTCTCGGATGAAACCCTTTTTACTCGGTATTCTACTGTTCGTTGAACCGTAAAAGAGAAGCAAGATGTCAGACCTACAACAAGAACGATCGGTAGCAGGACAAGAATCAGCAATACACGCTTAAGGTCAGCCGAATCGCGCTGCCTCGAAGTTCCGCTTTGGCTCATGAACGGCCTCGCCTAGATCTCTACCCGCTACCTGCGTCGTCCGCCGGGGCTCCCGCCGCTTCGTCCGCCGCCACTGCGACCGCCGCCGCGTCCGCCACTGCTGCGACCTCGGCCTTCGTCGCGACGAGGACGGGGCTCAACGCGCTCGGGCTGGCGCCGGGCTTTGGGCGGGGGAGCATTCAAGTGGTGCTGAGAAAAATCGTCGATCAGCATCGCAATCAGATCGATCTCGTCCTCGCTCTCGCTCAGGCTGCTCGCGAGCGCCCTCATCCGCCGCATGCGTTCGACCTGGAGCCGATCCCGACGGCCACGGTGAACTTCGATCAATTCTATGGCCTTGTCTTCGGAGATATCCTTGGCGGCGTCGTCTTCGGGCGCGGGCCCGCTGTCGCCATCGCCTTGAAGCGTGTGCAGTTCGTGCTGATAAAAATCGTCGATCATCATGGCGATCTGATCGAGGCCCTCTTCGGTCTCGCTCAGGCTGTGCGCCAGGGCCATCCTGGCCTGCGTGCGCTCGACCTGACTCTTGGTGCGGCCGCGCCGGCGTGTCTCCAGCATCGCGGTCACCCGCTGGCTGGCGATCGTCTCCACGTCTTCGTCGGTCGGCGTCTCTCGCTCGTCCATATCCAGCTTATGCTTTTTCGCGGCCTGGACGAGCTGGCCTTTCTCGGCCGGGGAGACCATGCACATGTTGATCCCATCGGCGCCGGCACGTCCGGTCCGACCCGCCCGATGAACGAACGATTCGGGATCGTCTGGGAAATCGTATTGGATGACGTGCGAGAGCTTATCGATATCGATGCCGCGCGCGGCCAGATCGGTCGCGACGAGAAATCGAAGCTTTTTCGCACGGACGCGGTTCAGGACCGCCTCGCGCGCGCCCTGAGAAAGATCCGAAGTCAAGAGGTCCGCGTCGTATCCGAACCGTTGCAGAACGCGCGTCACGAAATTCACGTGCATCTTGCGGTTGCAGAAGATGAACGCCGAATCTGGATTCTCCATTTCGATGATCCGGATCAGCGCGCGATCCTTATCCATCGTCGGCACGGAATAGAAAATATGATCGGTCTCGGTGACAAAAACCCGATCACGCGAGAGGCTGAGGAATCCCGGCTCGTTCAGGAAAATCCGCGCCAATTTCTGCACGCCTTCGGGGAACGTCGCCGAGAACATATAGCCCTCGCGGGGCTTGGGCAGCTTCGACGCGATCTGGCGCATATCGGGGAAAAAGCCCATCGACATCAGCCGATCGGCCTCGTCGAAGACCAGCATCTTGAGCTTGCCGACGCGGAGCGAACCGCGCTGGAGATGATCGAGCAGACGGCCGGGAGTTCCGACGACCAGGTGCGCGCCCTTCTCAAACGCATCGAGCTGCGCGCCGTATCCGACTCCGCCATAGACGGCGATCGTCCGCACGCCGCCATCGCCCGCCAGGCGATTGGCCTCGTTATGGACCTGGACGGCCAGCTCGCGCGTCGGCACGAGCACGAGCGCCTGGCACGCGCGGAGGTTGGGATCGATCTTGGCCAGAATCGGCAGGACGAAGGCGCCGGTCTTTCCGCTGCCCGTGCGCGATTGGACCATCAAATCCCGGCCCGCCGCCA
>JAJFLK010000034.1 GCA_021772735.1 Candidatus Sumerlaeota bacterium
ACGGTTATCGGGCGGACCGGGTCGGCAGCTCGCGCGGCGGCGATCATCTCCAGGACGAACGGTTGCAGTTCGGCCAGGCGCGAGCCCCCTCTAAGGTATGGATGCACTCGATCGGGCTGATTCATGATGTCCCAGGCAATAACCGTATCTCCGGCGCCGACAAGAGAGATCACCTGGACGACGAAATTGGCGCATCGATCCCAGTGCTCTTCGCCCGCGCGACCCGGCGCAGGCTCGGCCTGCCACGCGCCCCAGAGCAAAACGCCGGGGTCAGATGTTTTCGGCACCTGGCGATCGGCGATCAATTTGGTCGGCGCGAACTCGGCGAAACGCTTGAAGGTCTTGCGCAGGTGATAGATTTCCGGGTGTGCCGCGAAACGAGCGTAAGAGGCCTTAACACCCTCAGTTCCCTCCAGAACCTCGCCCGAGTCGGTCCCGCGGGCATCGAAGAAAACGGGCATCGTCGTCAGCCCGGACTCGGCGCACGCGGCGACAAAATCCGCAAACGCATCGAGCACGGGTGTCGGTCTTTCTTCATATGCCCGGAGACTCAGCTGAACGCGCACGCTGTTCAAGCCGATCCTGCGCGCACGGGCCAGCTCGACCCGCACCGCCTCGGGCTCGTAATCGAGCCACATCTCGTACGGCGAGGCGGCATAACCGGCGATATAATTGACGCCTCGGATCGAGGCCCAGTCCACATTCACAGCCTCCATATCCAGCTCACTTGAAGGGTCTGGGGCGTCCAGATCCAAGCCGGAGACCGGATCGCCTACCTGGCCATCGGTGAACGGATCAAGCTCAACCGGGCCGATTGGCGGACGAGGGCCGGGTGGCACCAGGGGCCGCGGTTTGGGCGGCTCCGGGGTCGGCGTGACTTTGGGCTCGGCGCTCCCAGAATTCTGGCCCGGGCCCTGGGCCGAGGCCATGCCACCACTCAAGACAAGCGTTATCAATAGCATGCATGCCATCAAGAGCTCTGGTCGGCGGCGAGCACTAAGGGTTTCAAGCGCTCCGAAGGCTCCCCGGGCGCCCATGGCGGAAATCTTACGATAGTGGGGGTTATGGATCATGACTTGAAACGTGGTGGCTAAGTGGCAAACGGTCTGAAGCCTCGCCCGGAGCGGCCTCATTTGGCTCGGTTTCGATAATCGAGATACTCGGCGTGCCGGATGCGGCACTGCGGCCGTCCCGCGAAGGCCACTATCATTCAACGTCGAGCGGACCGATTGCAATCCCTACGCCACGCCGCAGCCGATGCGGCGTTCGCCGAATGCCGACCCTTGGAGCGGCAGTCATTGACACAGCGGAAAGTCGAATGATAAAAGAATCGGTTCCGGTCCGTGCATCAGGTCCACGCCGAAGGCTTCTTGCGCGGCGCTCGCCCATCAACCGGGCCTGGCACGAAACAAGAACACGGTCCGGATTTCAGGAGTAAGACCAACACGCAGCCATGACCGATTTTCTCTCCACCTCGCTTATCGAGATCTCAAACCTGCCGGGCATGTCCGGATTGATGCTGGCGCAAGACGGCGCCGGCAGCGGCGCTGCACAGAAGCCGAACGATCTGCCACCGATCTTGTTCATGATCCTGACGGTCGGCGCGTTATTCTATTTCATGATCATCAAGCCACAGCGAAAAGAAAAGGACGAACGCGAGGACTTGCTCAATCAAGTCAAGAAGGGCGATCAGGTCGTCACGATTGGCGGCATCCACGGCAAAGTCCTCGCCGTGGACTTGAACACCAGCATCGTCACGCTCGAGCTGGCCCCGAAGATGCCCCCGATTAAAGTGAATAAGTCAGCCGTCGCGAGTGTCAAAACAAAGGACAGCGAGAAGGATCAGGCAAATTCCCTGGGTGGCGGGGGCAACAAGAAGAAGTAGATCATGGCCGAAGCCCAACCCCAACGCCAGCCCCTGACGCCGGATGAAGAGAGCTTCACCGGTGAGCCGATCGGACCTCTATGCGAAGCCGCCGAAGGGCTCGACCCCGACCGCATCACGTATCAGACGCTGCGCGGCGACGCCGAAATCGTCACTCTCATCGAAGCCGCCGATGCCTATCTGGACACGATCGGATACACCGACCACGGG
Organism: Candidatus Sumerlaeota bacterium; assembly: GCA_021772735.1. Classification (GTDB taxonomy): domain Bacteria; phylum Sumerlaeota; class Sumerlaeia; order MVZB01; family JAJFLK01; genus JAJFLK01. The sequence goes on from JAJFLK010000034.1 coordinate 2,096, forward strand.
CTGCGGCACGTCGCGCGGGTGAGCAATCGCGCTTATCAGACTTTGAAAAAACTCGGTATGGATCAGCGAGAGTGCGAATTGGCTGCGGTCGCCGGGTTCCTCCACGATATCGGCAACGTCGTTCATCGCGAAGGCCACGCCAATCACTCCGCGCTGATGGCGTTTCCGCTTCTGCGCGATCGAGGCATGCCGACTCTGGAGATTGCGACCGTCATCGGCGCCATCGCCAATCACGATGAGAAGGCCGGCGAGCCGATCTCGAACCCATCGGCCGCGCTCATCATCGCCGATAAAAGCGACGTGCTGCGGACGCGAGTTCGCAACCCGCGCTTGATCAACTTCGATATCCACGACCGGGTCAACTTTGCGGCCGAGCGCTCAATCCTTCACGTTGACGGCGGCAACCATCTGATTCGCCTGGACTTGGAGATCGATACGGAAATTTCAAAGGTCATGGAATATTTCGAGATATTCATGAGTCGCATGCGGTTCTGCCGCAAGTCGGCCACATTCCTGAATTGCGATTTCGAACTGGTGATTAACAAGAATCAGCTATTGTAACAACCGGGCCACCGGCGGAGCCGACCCCGAAATTCCGAGGTGAACTTCTCAAATGAAACAGGTCCCACAGTGGCGCGTCATCATGATTGCCGCGGTCACGATCCTCTCTCTTATCCTTGTCCTGCCTACCGCGCAGTATCTCGTGGCGCTCGCTTCGGACGCGCCCGAAGAAGTCCTCGACGGGCTGCGCGAAAAAGCCATCCCCCTGGGGCTCGATCTCCAGGGCGGCGTTGATGTCACGCTGAGCATCGACAAGAAGAAGTCGCGGTCCAATGCGATCCGCGCTCAGGTCGCGACGCTCAAAAACACGTTCCGTTCGCAGCAGATCTCTGCCGACGCAGATGAATCGCAGGATGGCCAGGCCATCGTCGTCCGGCTGCAGGACCCCGAAGATGCGCGTCGCGTCGCGAACGAGCTCTCGAATTCCGATCAGTTATCGGGGGGGTTCAGCGAAACCGAACTGGCGACGCAAGAGCCGGTTCGCATTGAAATGAGCGACAGGGCCATCGAAGAGAATATGGCCGAGAACATCGACGGCGCGCTGCTGGTCGTGCGCGAGCGGCTCGACAAGCTGGGCCTCACGCAACCGAGCATCGCCAAGCAGGGCAGCGACCGCATCCGCGTTCAGGTTCCCGGCGAAAAGGACCCCGAGCGCGTCATCAAGAACCTGACGACGCTGGCGGAGATGGAATTCCGCCTCACGCATCCCGGATTCTCCACAACCCAGGACCCCATCATCGGAATGCTGGATGAACTCGGCGAACTCAAACCCGGCGCCGAGCCCCCATTGGGTTACGAAATTCTTCCCTACAAATTCGGCAACGTGAACGAGACAACCCGCGCGATTGAATACACCGAAGGCCTGATTCTGATCCAGCGAGAGACGAGCCTGACGGGTGAGAATCTGCGCTCGGCGGGCGTCACTCAAGTGCCAATGGACATCGAGAATCCAATCAAGGTTTCGATCCAGTTTGACGGTGAGGGCACGAAAATTTTCGGCGAGATGACGATCGAAAGCGTCAAAAACATCCGCGAGGGTCGCCCGGGCGATAACATGGCCATCGTGCTCGACGGCGTCGTGCGTTCCGCGCCGACCCTGGGCGTGGTCATCACCGGCGGCAGCGCGGTCATCGAGGGTGGGTTCACGTTCGACGAGGCCACAGACCTGGCCAACGTGCTCAAGGCGGGCTCGCTGCCCGCGCCGCTCGTCGTCGAAAGCCAGAAATCGGTCGGAGCAACCCTCGGCAATGAGGCCATTCTCTCCGGCGTCAAGGCTCTGATGTTCGGCACACTGCTCGTCGTCATATTCATGATCGCGTATTACCAGATCGCCGGCGTGATCTCGATCATTGCGCTCATCCTGAACGTCTTGATTATTTTCGCCGCCCTCTCGCTCTCGAACGCGACGCTTACCCTGGCCGGAATCGGCGGCATCCTGCTGACCATCGGTATGGCGGTCGATGCGAACGTGCTGATTTACGAGCGCATCCGCGAGGAAGTCGACGCGGGCAGGCCCCTGCGGCAGGCCATGCAGGTCGGCTTCGATCGCGCATTCACTGTCATTTTGGATTCGAACCTGACGACGCTGATGACCGCGCTTGTGTTGCTTCAATTCGTCACCGAGGGCAGCGTCTTCGGTTTCGCCCTGACGATGACGTTCGGCATCCTGGCGAACCTCTACACCGGTCTGACCGTGACAACGACGTTGTGCAAGGTGTGGTTCAAGTATCGCGAGACCCTGAGCCTGGGCAAGCTGCGCTTCTTCCACAAGCCGACCTATGATTTCGTCAAGATGGGCGGCGTGACTTTCCCGGTGGCCATGGTTGTCGCCGTCATCGGCGTGACGATCTTCGCCGGGAACAGCTTGCTGCCCGAGGGAAATCGAATCATCCGATACGGCGTGGATTTCGAAGGCGGGCTCGTCGTCGACGCTAGGTTCGCCGATCCGACCGACGATGCGGAGCTAAGGCAGGTTCTTGCCGATGCGGGACTCGCAGGCGGCGAGCGCATCCAGAAAGTTGCCGGGAACGACAACGATTTCATCATCCGCGTGCGCCGCCTTGAGAACCTCGACGAAGAAATCGTCTCCAATATCGGCGTGCTCAAAGAGACCGAGACCCAATTGCGTGCCGCCCTGGACGGCGCGTTTCCGGCCGGAGTTACGATCCTGAGTTCCGAATCGTTCGGCCCGGAAACCGGGTCGGAGTTCCGGACGATGGCCGCGTGGGTTATCTTCTGGGCATCGCTCGCGATCCTGATTTATCTGGGGCTGCGCTTCGAAGTCGTCTTCGGCGCGGCGGCGGTCGTGACGTTGATTCATGACCTGAGCCTCACCGTGCTGCTGGCTTCGTTGTGGGATGTCGAGATCACGCTGAACGTCGTCGCCGGGTTGCTGCTGCTGCTCGGCTATTCGGTCAACGATACGATCGTTATTTTCGACCGCATCCGCGAGAACACGCGCCGCAAGGCCGCGCCGACTTTCGGTGATATCTGCAATCTCTCGATCAATCAGTCGCTCTCGCGGACGATCATCACCTCGGGCACGGCCGTACTGGCGATCGTCGTCATGCTGTTCGTCGGCGGAGAAGGCCTTCGGCCGCTCGCCAAGGTTCTGCTGATCGGATCGGTCGTCGGCACGTATTCCTCGTCGTTCATCGCGACGCCCATGGTCCACTGGTGGAACCGACGCAACAAGGGCAAGATCCTGGATTCGCTGGGCACGACTCCGAGCACGGGCCCGGACAAAGCCAAAGCGCCCGGAACGAGCGGAGCTAGCGGATCGGACGCCGACGGCCCTAAGGCGCCCGGCAAGAAACGCCCAACGGGCGGCGCGAACGTTCCGCGACGCCGCGCGATCTGAGCTGGACGGCTTCAGGGCCATGCTACGGCGGCAGCCTCGCCCGGCTGCACCTCGTCTGAGACCCTTGGACGGCGCGAGCCGAGACCGATTCGATGACGCTCAAGTATCACATCACGACGTTCGGCTGTCAGATGAACGTCTATGACAGCGAGATGATGGAGGGCATCATTGCCTCGCGCGGATGGGAACGCGCCGCCTCCGAGGCCGATGCCGATCTGATTCTTTACAACACATGCGTCGTCCGCGAGGGCGCCGAGCAGCGGGCGATGGGCCGACTGGCGCAGCTCGCGGCGCTCAAACGCGCCAACCCCGCGCTGGTCGTCGGCGTCACCGGCTGCATGGCGCAGAAGGAAGCCGAACGGCTTTTCGAGGCGTTGCCACATCTGGATCTCATCCTCGGCACACGCGCCATCCCGAGGCTGGGGCCCATGCTCGATCGCGTTCTCGCGACCGGCGAGCGCCAGGTCTGCACCGAGATTCTCGACGATTCATTCGTCGCCGATGTCGTCCCCATCCGCCAGCGCCCCTTGAAGGCGTTGGTCAATATCATCCTCGGCTGCAACAAGAACTGCTCGTACTGCATCGTCCCGCAGACACGGGGGCGCGAGGTCAGCCAGGCGCCCGAGAAGATCATCGCCGAGGCACGCACGCTCGCCGAACACGGGTATAAAGAGATCACGCTCGTCGGGCAGAATGTCAATTCATACAAAGGCATCGGTGAGAGCGGCGAGCCGGTTGATTTCGGCGGGCTTCTGCGGCGCGTCTCAGCCGCCTGCCCCGGCCTGCGTATTCGATATATCACTTCGCATCCGCGTGATTGCAACGAGGCGCACATCTCGGCCGTCGCCGAATCGAGCGGCGTCTGCGAGAACTTCCACCTGCCGGTTCAATCCGGTTCGACACGCGTGCTGCGCAAGATGTATCGCGGTTACTCGCGCGAGCGTTACCTGCACCTCATTGATCGAGTCCGCTCGGCGATTCCCGATGCCACTCTTTCGACCGATATCATCGTCGGCTTCCCGACCGAAACCGAAGACGATTTCCGCGAGACGATGAGCTTGATGGAAGCGGTGCGGTTCGACTCGGCATACATGTATATGTATTCGCCGCGCTCCGGCACGCGCGCCGCGGCCGATCACGGCGAGCTGTCGATCGAAGTTAAGAAGGCGCGGCTCGCCGAATTGATCGAGCGTCAGGAGGCGATCCAAGCCGAGATCAATCGAAACCTGATCGGCACGCGCGTTGAAGTGGTCGTCGAAGACAACGCGCCGCGCACGCCGGGCGACCTGCTGGCGCGAACGCGCGGCGATAAGATGGTCATCATCCCGGGCCCGGCCGATTGGATCGGACGCCTGATGGAAGTCGAGATCACAGACGCCAACGGCCACACTCTTCACGCCCGCGCGGATCAGGGCGCGGGGGATGGCGCGAGGAATGGCAGCATTTCGGTCGGCGGTGAAACGTCACTGTCACACTGCTCCTGAACCTGTTCCCGTGATTGAACGACGCGGCCAGGCAAAGTAGGCTTTCGCGAAAACTCGGAGGGGGAAATATTGCGAATGATTCGGCGAATCAAGAATACTTATCTTATGGCCCGCGATACGGCCTTTGTGGCGGCCACTCTCGGCCTCATCATCTGCATGAGCCTGACCGCAGCGCCCGCCCGATCCGCCGAAGTCGAAACGCTCGTCCCCGGATATGGATTCAACGGTATTCACGGAATCACGTTTGACTCCGAGGATCGGATCTATGTCGGCAGCGTCGTCGGGATGTCCATCCATCGGGTCGATCCCGAGACCGGCGCGAGCGAGGTCTATGTCGGACCGCAGAAGGGCATGGCCGACGATCTGGAGTTCGGCCCGGATGGCTCGCTCGTGTGGACTTCGTTCACCCTCGGTACGGTTCATGCGCAGGCGCCCGGCGGTGAGATTCGCGAACTCGCGACCGGCCTGCCGGGGATCAATTCGCTGGCGTTCGACGAGGGCGGGCGTCTCTTCGCGTCGCAGGTTTTCCTAGGCGATGCGCTTTACGAGATCGATCC
>JAJFLK010000331.1 GCA_021772735.1 Candidatus Sumerlaeota bacterium
GAAGTCCACGGTCTGAACGATGGCAAGGTTCTCCCCAACGCGGTATACACCCGCATCGCCATGATGCAGAGGACCGACCAGGAGGTTGGGATCGTCACGCGTCGGCAGTTGCCGCAGAACCTGCGACAATTCCCCGAGGGGAAGCTTGCCCGCTCAACCCGCGCACGAGGCGTAATCGGTCAGACGTTTCTTTCGGCCGAACAGAGCCATATCGCATTACCTCCTTTCGATGGAGTGGACGAGATCGAGTTTGTCAATAGCACGAATCGGTTGCACAAGTCGGTGTAGACCAAAATCCGGCTGTCATTTACGGTCATAACAGGGGAGAAGTCCATGACTTATCAGCGGGCGCTTTGCGTTCTTTTTATTGGTGTGATGCTCGTGCTCGGAAGCGCTGCGCGAGCCGCCGAAGAGACATCGAAAGAAAATGCCGATGCGATTGCGCAACCGCGAGCGGCCATCGAAGAATTGATGGAGCAGGGTGGAATCCCCGGATTTTCGGCGGCGGTTCTGATGGGCGGGGAGATCGTCTGGTCCGAAGGCTTCGGCTTTGCGCACCTGGAGCAAGGCACGCGTGTTGATACTCAGACGAGATTCCGAATCGGGAGCGTCTCGAAAGTCGTGACGGCGGCGGCAGTGGGGAAACTCTGGCAGGAAGGCAAATTGGACCTCGACGCACCGGTGAGGCAATATGTCCGGGCCTTTCCCGAAAAGCAGTGGGAGTTCACGACGCGTCAACTAACGGGGCACCTCGCCGGCATTCGACACTACAGTATCCGGGAGGGGCTCTTCGAGAATACGGAACGATTCCCCTCGGTGACATCTGCGCTGAAGGTGTTCAAGAGCGACCCATTGATCCACGAGCCAGGAACAAAATATGTTTATTCCAGCTATGGTTTCAACCTGGTGTCTGTCGTCGTGGAGAAGGCCGCCGGCGAGCCTTTTCTCGATTACATGGATAGGCAGATATTCGTCCCGCTGCGGATGACGAGAACCGTCGCCGATCGGACCGAAAGAATAATCGAAGGGCGAACGGGATTTTATTTTCGGAATCGCAAAGGCGAAATTCGAAATACGAATTTCGCGGACAATAGTTACAAGTGGGCCGGCGGCGGATTCCTCTCAAACACCGAAGACCTCGCACGGTTCGGCGCCATGCACTTCGAGCCGGGGTTTCTCGAGGCTGAGACGCTGGAGCTCCTCTTCACCTCGCAACAGTTGACGGACGGGGCGGAAACGGGCGTCGGGATTGCCTGGCGAATCGGCCGGGATGACGCCGGGAGGCTGATCTACCATCATGGCGGATCGTCAAACGGCGGGCGGGCGTTTCTCCTGCTATATCCGGAAGAGCAAGTTGTCGTGGCCCTTGCCGCGAACTTGTCCCGAGCAAATTACGGTCTTTCATTCGCCCAGAAGATCGCGGGATATTTTCTAACCCCCGGTCCGAGTGATTCAGGCGCGTCCCCAAGCGAGTGAGGCTGCTTATTCCGTGTCGCCCAATCCCTCGCTCTGGAGTTGCCTCTCTGTCTCGCGTTCGTAGATCGCATCCATGAGGATGCGCGCCTGTTCGTGTTCCTCGTCCCAGGCCAGGACGTAAACCAACTCGCCTTTGGCCAGATCGTATTCCTGGAGAAAGTAATCGACGTATCCGAGAACGAAATGCGCGCGGACATCCTTGGGATGATCGCGCACCCAGGTCTCCAGCACGGCGAGGTGCTCCTCGAAATCCTCTGGAATGCCATAGATCTCGGCAAGAGTCAGATCGACGTCCGCCCAATCCGGAATCAGCGCCATCCCCGCGACGAGGTCATCGTACGCGTTTCGCAGATCGCCGATTGCAATATAAGCCTGAGCTCGCGCCAGGGGGATGAGCCCGTCCTCGGATTTCTCATCCTGGGCGTCGTCGAATGCCAGGATCGCTTCGTAATACTCGCCGTCGGCGAAAGCCGCATAGGCCTGGCTCAGGGCATCCTCGGCTTCGTAGATGTCGATCGGTTTGCGGGCGTCGCTGTAATAGTACGTGTCCGAATCATATACATATTCAGGAACATTGCGATGTGCAAACGATCCAAGGCCAACGAAGAAGTAGAAACCGCCGTCTGAGCCGTATGAATAATAAGTTTCAGGGCGAGCATGCCACGCGCTCCGGTAGTAATAATGACCGCAGCCTATTCCGTGCCGGTGGCCGCCGGTTGAAATGACAAGCCAGCTTGCGCCGTCGTAGTAATGTCCGCATCGGCTGCCGTGAACGTGCTTCTGCTGATAGTCGTGCCAGTATCCATCATAATAGTGGTGGCCGCATCCGTCGTAATGAGAGTGATATCGGCTGTATCCGTGCCAGAGCCCGGACCAGTAATAGTGCCCGCAGCTGCGTCCGTGACGATGATGCGAACCGCCGAAACTGAGCCACGATCCCGAGGCAAAATAATGACCGCATCCCGAATAGTGGGTGTGATGCGAAGACCAGCTTTGCCAGACGCCTCGGTGATAATAGTGGCCGCATCCGCGACCGTGACGATGGCCGCGATCCCAATCGTGCCACGAGCCGTCGTAGCGATAATGACCGCAGCCGGAGTGGTGCCTGTGGCTGTGGTTCAGATCGACATCAATTGTCGTATTGTGCCGGCCCCTGTCTCGGATGCTCCTCGGGTCGAAAGTGCGGTCCGACGACCGGTCCGCTCCGGAATCGTAGACCTGGACGGTCGTCTGAGCGCCGCCCGATCTGGTGACATTCCCGAAAACCCTGCGACGTTCGGTGTCGCGCGTCTGATTCACGTCCGAATTCGCGGCGCTTTGGCTCTCCGCATAAACCGCCCGCGTTCCGCTCGATCTCAGCCGGAGCGCGCTGCCGGCCTGGCCGAGCGCGGAGGATTCCGTCGATGCGCGGATGTTCGAAGGTTGAAGAATAACGGCGCCCGGGTTGCTTGATCGGTCAGCGAATCGCCCGCTCTCGAAGATGGTGACCGTCGAGCTTCGCCTTTGCTCAGTCCGGATATTTCTTTCTCCGGCGAACCCCGGATCGATGGCGCGCCGGGTCGGCTGCCGGACGGGTCGGTCGCCGCTTGTTCTGTCGCGGCTCGACCGTCCGCTTCCGCTCTCCCGCGTGGTGGGCTGCGCAGTCGCACCGCCGATAGTGTCGATAGTTCGCGAGCCGCCCGGCCTTGTCGTGCCGGCCGGAGATTGAGTCGATGAGCCACTCGATCTTGTCGATGACCTCGTTCCCGAGCCGCTCGATCTGGTTGTCGATCCACTGGACCTTGTCGCCGAGTCGCCGCCGGATGTGGACGACCTTGAGCCGGATGACGTGCTCGTGCCCCCGCTAGTGGTTCGGTCGCGCGAGGAGCGTCCCGAACTACGATCACCGGCCGCGGCCGAGGTGCGGCCTCGATAGCTTGAATAATCGCGAATTCGGCGCGAGCCGGAATCGGATTCGCCTTGTCGAATTGTGGATCGCTCCGAGCCTCCGGCGTTCCTTGTCGGTCCGGTATACAGGCGAGATCGCGAGCGCTCGCTCGATTGGCGGCTTTCTCGATGCAGACTGGACGAACGCTGATCGATCGAACCTCGGAGCCGGTTGACGGCGGGATTGCTCAAGGTCCGTTCCGAATTGCGCTGCGAGGTGCGCTCCGCACGCTCCGAACGCGAAGACGCTCTGGACGAGGTCGCTCCGGACGAGGTCGCCACCGATTGGCGCGACGATCCGCCTGAAGACGACGAGCCGCGTGAGCCCGAGCCCGAAGAACGCGCCGAGGAACGTCCAGACGATCCCGCATTCGAACGCGATGGCGTCGAGGCATGCGATTGCGGATTGCTCGACCTTCCGGACGAACGCGCCGATGACCGCGAAGACGACCGCGAAGACACGGAGCCGCGCGAGCCCCCTGAACCTTGTGCCGTCTCAGCGCTCTCGCCCGAGGATCCCGAAGACCCTGACGACCTTGAAGATCGGCCCTGGGCCACCGCTTCGCCTCCGAGCGTCGCAGCGAGGAACGCGGCGATGAATAGCAAAATCGCAATGGCCGAAATGAGAAATCTTTTCATATTCCTTTGTCCTCTCTGCATGCGCCCGCTATACGCGCCCGTTTGCGCCCGGGCCACGCCTGCCCGCGGCGCCCGCGAGCCTTGGTTATTTTTCAACAGCCACGCCCTATCATGCGCCCAACGCGGGCCTCGCGACCAGCCCCTTCGCACGGCCCATCATGATTGGGAGCGATCGGGGGCCCGGCAGCACTCAGACAGCGCCCGCCACTAAGATGACTGACCCGCCCTCGGATGGGATTGTTCCCTATTGATTGAAAACAAATTGGATTAAGATCGCCCGAGCGCCCGAGCGCTTGAGCTCTCGCCCTGGGACTGACGCCCGCCCAGCGACTTCGTCAACGCCTGCGCCTACCCGCCGTAACTGATACGCCAGACCTTAAGGCCTGTGTCGTCAACGACGAGCAGCGCGCCATCCGGGGCGACTGTCACCATGACCGGGCGGCCCCAGACCGTCGGCGAAGTCTCCTCCGGTAGCCAGCCGACGGCGAAGTTCTCGTATCCGCCCTCGGCGACGCCGTCGGTCAGCTTGACCCGCACGACTTTATAGCCCGTCCTGCGCGAGCGATTCCACGAGCCGTGGAACGCGCAGAACAGATCGCCGCGATACTCCTCGGGGAACATCTCGCTGTCGTAATACGCCAGGCCCAGCGACGCCGAATGCGCAGTGACGAGCACGTCGGGCACGATGACCGTATCCGCCCGATCCGCGCCTTTGCCCTTCATCCGAGCGTCGGCGTTCGCGCCGAGGTAAAAATACGGCCAGCCGTAGAATCCACCGTCCTCGACCGACGTGATGTAATCCGGGACGAGATCATCGCCGAGCAGATCGCGTTCATTGACAGCCGTCCAGAGCCTGTTCGTCTCGGGCACCCAGGCCAGGCCGACCGGATTGCGGATGCCGGTTGCGTAGAGC
>JAJFLK010000332.1 GCA_021772735.1 Candidatus Sumerlaeota bacterium
AACCGCCGTCACGGCTGCGGGCAGCGACGCCCGTTGGGGTACGCGGATTGCCCAGCTCGGCACGGTCGTCCCGGTCGAACTCTCGACGTTCGAGATCGACTGATCCGACACGCGAGCGCCGGCGTTCGAGAATGCCCCGACGCGGAACGACGAGGCCACGAGGCCCGAACACACAAGCGCGGCGATCGATTCACCTCGGTCGCCGCGCTTCTTCTTTCGTAATTTCCCCGTCGATGTTCCGAGACCGATTCTGTTCTCAGGCCTCAGCCTGATCTTCAATTCCGAGCTTCTCGAAAAACTCGCGCCGCGTGCGACCGGTCAACTCGCACGGCCCGCCGCCGAGCATGACTCGGAGGCCTTCCATCTCTCCGGCCGAGAACCGAGCCCCTCCGAGCACATGTTCCTCGAACGCTTCGTAGGCCGCGGGCGCGACGGCCCGGGCACACTGCGCGAGGGCCTCGGCGTAAACCCGGATTTCGTGCTGCGCATGCGCATCGGCGCGCAGGCGGATGAAGTGAAAAAGATTGTGAAGGTCGATCTGCCAATACCACTCGGTGTAGAGCGAGAGCGGCAGGTTTATCCGCGCCAGCTCGCGGGCGATGTCGTCGCCGAGCATCTCTTCATAAGACGCGTATGCGTTGCCCTGATCGCGCACGATCAACTCAACAGCCCGCCGCGCAACTTCCGGCGTCTGCGGCTCGACCTCGCGGCCCTGTTTGTTCAGTTTGCTTTGCGCGCGGATGGCTTCGGCGTCCGGCACATAGAACTCATCTTTCATCACCGAGTATCGGCCGGAGATCTCGTTGAGCCGCGCCGTGCGATGCCGCACCCACTGGCGCGCGACGAATATCGGCATCTTGGCGTGGAAGGTCAGGATCACCTGCTCAAAAGGCGAGGTGTGCGCGTGGCGCATCAGGTAGTGGATCAGCGCGCGATCCTCGCGCACGGTCTTGGTGCCTTCGCCATACGAAACTCGCGCGGCCTGGACGATTCGCGAGTCGCCGCCGAGGTAATCGACCAACCGCACAAACCCCTTGTCCAGCACCGGGAGTTCGGTGTCCAGCAATGCCTCGGCATCGGCGACAACAACATGGGCCATGAGTCACACTCCATCGATCGCAAATAACCGGGCCTGCCACAGGCACGCCCATCGGCCTCCGGACGAGCCTTAACCGAGCAAACGGGCCCGAGCATACGCGAACGGGACCGCCCAGGCGAGAAATCGCCTATCGCGCGAAACCGACAACGTCGATCAGAGAAATGTTCTCAATCCGCAGATCTATGCGGGCTACAGAAGTTAAGCGCCTGCCTCGACAGACTTGATCGTGAAGACCTTCAATCCGTCCGCATCGATGACCGTCCCGGTGGCCTTGATCTTCTTGCCCATGTGATCGGCGAGGAGATCTTTGGCTGCCTTGCCCGGGCCGGCGACAACGAGATAGACGAGCTTCTTGCCTTCTTTCTCGGTCAAGAAACCAATGGGCTGACCTTTGCTTGCGCATGCCGTGGCGCACCCGGCGTGGGCTTCGCCCGAGCGCCCGGCGGTGTAGCATTTGATATCAACCGCCTCGCCCGTCAGCGTGACCTCATCGTCGGCCGCTGAAGTAAACTGAGGAATCGCAAGGATAAGCACACCCGCGACGATCAAACCGATAAGCTTTTTCATGATTTCTTCTCCCTACCCGCACCCTGAGAATCGTTTATTTATCGGGAGCCCTCACCCAGCCGACGGCATTTCCTCCGCCGGCAATCATACTGTAGCTCTTCGACAGCCCCGATGTGCATCGAGCTTATTCCCCGCCGTGAACGGCGTCAAGCGGTGAACGAAAACTCCAGGGAAATCCTAGGTAGATGCGACGCCGCCAATATTGGATGGGCTGACCAATCCTCCGGGACTGGCCCGCCGTCAATTAGATATGGTATTGTGCCGGGGACAGGGCTTGAGCGCCTGACGCCGTCATTAGCACGTCACTATATCGCGCGCTGGATTCAGGTCTCCGCTCCCAGTCATCTACCCTCCGCACAAGGTATTCTCAAAAGGCTTTCATCCATGCCACCGCTGGTTTCCACCGACATCTATGCCTTGATAATTGACGGTCACGCGGAGATCAACCGCGAGACCGAAGCCAAGGTCCTCGAGCTGATGCCATTGCTCAAGCCGAAAGAACGCGAGTTCGCTCGCGAGATCGTCGAGGCGCACGGCGCCCTCTTCATGAAATTTCTTCGAGAGGGCTCGCTGGACTCGGTCATCGATGAGATGCGCGAACTTTGCCGGAAGACCGCCCAAAGCGAAATTACCTTCGAGCAGTACGTCGCCATCGCCCAGATCAGGGACGAGCGAGGCAAGCGCGAGGTCATCCATCATCTCGCCTGCCAGACAGAAGAACTGGTCGAGGTGTTCCTCCAGTTCGATAACTACAAAAACGCGCTGTTTCAGGAGTACGCCGAAGCGCGCAGCGCATACTGGCGCGAGCGCGAGCTTTCGGCGCGGCGCCTGCATCAGGATTTCTTTCGCAACCTTCCCTTCCCGGCCATCACCGGCACGCCGGATCTCATCATCGAGGATCTGAACCCCGCCGTTCTGGATTGCATCAAGCTGAACGCCGAGGAAGTCGTCGGCCAGCATATGAGCGAGTGGCTCGCCCGGCTCGAAGTCGCCGAGGCCGACCGCGTCCGGCTGCTCGCAAAATTTAACGAGACTGACCTCCTCGTCCACGAAGAGATCGACATCACCTGCCCCTCCTGCGGGCAGCCGATGAGACTGTCGCTTTCGATGACGCGGATCGAAAGCGCCGAGGCCGGCAAGCGCGGATTCCAGGCGATGATTCAGGATGTCTCTGCGCTAAAGAGAATGGAACTCCAGCTCGCGAACCGAAAAGCGCAGATGGATGCCGTGTTCGATTCGACGCTCGCCGGTCTTATCTTCGTCGATTCGAATCGCATCATTCAGCGCATCAATCGTCGAGCCGTCGAACTGCTTGAGAATCCCCCGACCGAATTGATGGACGGGAATCAATCCGACCAACTGCATTTGAGCATCAAGAATATTTGCAAGTTCCCCAATGCGTTCGATCAGTTGCTCGAAGAAGTTTATAGTCTGCCTGAGGTTACGCGTTCGGGAACGTTCGAGACGCTCGCCTCGGAGCGAGTCGTCAGCTACACCGTCACGACGGTCTACGACGACAAGACCTGCCCGATCGGATGGCTTTGGGTTCTGGCTGACGTCACGGATCGGCTTGCAGCCGAGAATCTCAAGACCGATCTGACACATATGATCGTCCACGATCTGAAGAATCCCCTGACGTCCATTCATGCGGGGGCATCGGTGCTGCGCACGACCACGCCGTGCGCCGACGAAAAGTTCAATGGGGTGCTCGACGTCGTCCAACGTAACTGCGACCGCATGCTCGAGATGATCATGAACCTGCTCGACATCGAGCGTCTCGAAGGCGGAAAACTCGACCTCGATCTCCAGGATCAAAACATCTCCGAGCTGCTTCTGGGCGTGATTGAAAGCCAGCGACACGCCGCCGGGGAACGCACGCTCGAACTCAAGATCGATCCCGGGCTTATTGAAACCCGGATATCAATCGATGCCTCGCTCATCGAGCGCACCGTGACGAACCTCGTCAGCAATGCCATCAAGCACACGCGGCCCCGGGACGGCGTGATCACGCTCACCGCCGAGCCGGGCAGCAACGCCGAGGCCAATGGCGATGACGGCGACAATGCGAATATCGTCATCATCGCCGTCTCCGACAACGGTGCGGGCATCCCGGCCGAGTTCCACGAGAAGATTTTTCAAAAATTTGGCCAGGCCGAGATGCGCGCCGAAGGCCGTAAGACCGACACCGGCTTGGGCCTTACGTTCTGCAAACTCGCGGTCGAGGCTCACGACGGGACGATCGAACTGGCGAGCGAACCAGACAAGGGCTCCACGTTTTCGATTCGGTTGCCTCGCCTCGTGGCGGCGGATGCCTGATCGCCGCGACGGCCGTCACGAATCTTTCAGCCCACCAAGAATCAACAGGATGACCCCTGGCGGAACAAGAAACAGAAACGCCATCACCATCAGGATACCGATGTTGCTCTCGCCCGGCTGCGGCCCCGAGGTCCACTTGTCGATCAAGAAGATTCCAGCCGGAATGATGATCCCGGCGCCGATCAGAGCGGCTCCAAGGATCAAGAGGACCCCGCGTTTGAGGAAAAACGCGAGGGCGGACGCGACGACGACGCAACAGACGATATAGCCGATCAGGTACATAGTGAGAACTCTCTGCCGCCCTCTGCGGATTGTCAAACGAGCGCGGCATACGACCACGGCGAATCATCTTCTTTTATGCGCGACGGCGCGTCGTTCCCATGATAAAATTGACGCCTCGGGATTCTTGTTCTTAATCGATCGTATTGCCAATGAGTTCGACAACCCTCACCGACACGCTCGCCCGTCCGTTGCGCGACCTGCGCATTTCGGTCACAGACCGTTGCAATTTCCGCTGTTCATACTGCATGCCGAGCGGGGTGTTCGGCCGCGATTACCAATTCCTCGCCCGGAGCGAAGTCCTGACCTTCGAGGAAATCGAGCGACTCGCGCGACTCTTTATCGGCGCGGGTGTGGAAAAAATCAGGATCACCGGCGGCGAACCGCTGCTGCGGCGTGATCTTGAGAAGTTGATCGCCGCTCTGGACGCGATCCCCGGCCTGCGCGATCTCACGATGACCACCAATGCCTCAACGCTTGCGGCAAAGGCGCCGGCCCTGGCCGAGGCCGGCCTGCGCCGCGTCACCGTCAGCCTGGATTCGCTCGATGACGAAATCTTTCGCTCCATGAACGACGCCGACTTCCCGGTCGCGCGAGCCCTCGAGGCCATCGACGTCGCGGCCGATGCGGGCCTGACACCGGTCAAGATCAACATGGTCGTCAAGCGAGGCGTGAACGACGCGGGCGTCGCCGCCATGGCGCGCCGCTTCCACGGGACGGGCCACATCGTTCGTTTCATCGAGTTCATGGATGTCGGTTCGACGAACGGCTGGCGGATCGAGGATGTCGTTCCCGCGCAGGAGATTGTCAATGCGATCGACGCGGAGATGCCTCTGGAACCCATCGAGGCGAAATACCCCGGCGAGGTCGCGCGCCGTTATCGATATCGAGACGGCGGTGGAGAGATCGGCGTCATCTCCTCGGTCACGCAGCCGTTTTGTGGCCTCTGCACGCGCGCCCGACTTTCGGCCGAGGGCAAGCTCTATACATGCCTGTTCGCCGCCGAAGGCCTCGACCTGCGCGCGCCGCTGCGCGGGGGATATCCGGACGACGAAATCTCCGAGCTCATTGCCGGAGCATGGCGAGGCCGCACGGATCGGTATTCCGAACTACGTACGGCCGAAACCACCCAGCTTCCCAAAATTGAAATGTCCCGCATGGGCGGGTGACGCCACGATTCGTTCGACGCGCAGAAGCCGAATCAACTGACAGCCTCACACTCTACGTTCAGTTCTCGATCTCGTATGTCTCGATTTTCTTGCGCAGCGTATTGCGATGGATGCCGAGGACTTCAGCGGCCTGGTTCTTGTTCCCCCGCGAGAACGCCAGCGCCCGCATGATCGCCCTTTTTTCTGCATCGGCCAGCGTGCGCGGCTGGGACTCCCTGGGGTCGCCGACGGATTCATCGACCGTCTCCGAAAGCACCGCCATCGTGCCGGTTGTGTTCTCGTCCTCCTCATAACCGGCGAGAATCTGGAAATGCTCGGGCAACAGATTGCCATCGTCTGAAAGAATCAGCGCCCGCTCGAGGCTCTGCAACAGCTCGCGCACGTTGCCCGGCCAGGAGTAATTCTCCAGCGCGATCCAGGCGCGGTCATCGACGCCGAGAAACGGCTTGCCGAGCCGCGCCGAAAGTTCCGGAGCCGCGTGATCCACAATGGTTCGAATGTCTTCACGACAACTGGACAGAGGCGGCGTCAGGATCGTCACAACGTTGAGGCGATAAAGCAGATCTTTGCGGAACCGCTCCTCCTCGACCTCAACCTCCAGATTGCGGTTCGTCGCTGCGATGATTCGCACGTCGGTTTCGATCGGACGCACGCCGCCGACTCGATAAAAAATTCGCTCTTCCAGAAATCGCAGAAGCTTGGGCTGAATCTCGGGTTTCATCTCGCCGATCTCGTCGAGAAAAAGCGTGCCGGAATCGGCCATCTCGGCCTTGCCACGCTTCATTGAATCGGCGCCGGTAAATGCGCCGCGCTCGTATCCGAAAAGCTCGCTCTCGATCAGCCCGTCGGGGATGGCCGCGCAGTTGATCGCGATGAACGGCCCCGAAGCCCGCAGACTCTCCTCGTGAAGCGCGCGCGCGACCAACTCCTTGCCGGTCCCGGTCTCGCCCTGAATCAGAACCGTGGAGTCTGTCATCGCGACGCGATTCGTCTGCGCGACGACGGCCTTCATCAAAACTGAGTTGCCGAGCATCTTTGCACCCGAGGCTTCGCGCTGCTGGCCGAGCTGATCGATGCGAATCGCCTGGCGAATCGAGCCGGAGACCAGCCTCGAAAGCGCCTGCATGAACGAGATATCCTTGAGCGAGTAATCGCTGCCCTCGGGCCGTTCCAGGTGGATCGCGCCGAAGATGTGCTCTTTCTCGAAAAGCGGAACGATCATCGCCTTGCGCGGCATCCGTTCGGGCTTCTCCTCTTCCTCGCCCGCAAAGAACGATGCCGTCAGGACGGCCTGGCCTTCGCTCATGACGATCCTCATCGCCTCGCGATTCAGGTGCATCTCCTCGCCTTCGGTCCTCGCAGTCAACGGCACGACCTCGTCATCGCGACCGCGAAGCAGAATACTACCGGCCGTCGCTCCGAAAAGATCGAGCAGATGATTGAGGATGTTCTGCAAGACATCGGGCAGCTCGGCAGCCGAGGGCAGCTCGAAAACCTGCGCGAGCTTGATGATCAAGGCCGTTGCGTCACCGGTGCTCGGGTCGCCGCCCGAAGGCCGATCGAAAACCCGCATCGTGTCGTCGAGCTCGGGATCGAAGTAGACGAGCGTGTTCGTGAACCGTGCGGTCTTCAGCTCCTGCGGGGCATCGTAAACAAGCGTCGTCTTGCCGACCTGGATCTTGTCGCCGCGCTTGAGCCGATGCTCGGTCTTCTGCTCGCCGTTGACGACAATGCCGTTCTTGCTCCCGAAATCAGCGACGATATACGTCCCGCCGCGCCGCTCGAACTGCGCGTGGTAGCGCGAGACGTGGCTATCGGGCAGGCAGATTTCGTTATCCGGCGCACGGCCGATCCGCACGGTTTCCCCCATCGTGAACCGGCGACCCACCTGGGGCCCCGAAGTGGCAAGGAGTGTGCTCATCGGCGCTTTCGTTCCTGCTGCATTCGGATCGGAAGTTATCCCTTTTGCGAAGGGGCGACAAGGTCTAATATCCGGCTCGCCACTCGAATCACCCAGGCGAAAACGGTCTATGTCAAACACACCACCCGAACCCATCTCCGCCGACCTGCTTGCTCGCTACCCGACGAGCGAGGCGAAACTCGGACGCATCCGCGAGATCCAGCGCGAACTCGAGCGGATGGAGAAGTCCGACGAGACGAACGACCCGATCCTGCTCGACGGCCTCGTCAGCCAGACGCGCGGCGTGAACGTCGGCTGCGGAGTCGGCATGGCGTGCGCCGCGGCTATGTGCGCGAGCATCATCAAAGACGATCACAAATGGGCGATCGTCCCGGCTGTGATATTCGGCGCGCTCGCCTTGTTCATGATGGCGCGCGGCATTTTTTATCGGCCGGATATCGAGCGCCTGACGGGCGAGTACACGCCCAATCGCACGAAGGACGAATACAAGTCACTCGTCAATGAACTGGAACAGGTCTCGCGCGCGCTGGCCCAGGATATGCAACCGGGGGATTAGACGGCTATGGACCCGAAATCGATTCTGGCTTCCTGTCTTGTTCTCTCCATTGGGGCCCTTTTACTTCTGGGACAAAGGGGGTGCCTTTCCTACCGCTGTCGGCGAGCGTATCCGCCCACGGCGTGGTACGCGGGTTTTGTATTGATGTTGCTTCCGGTCGTGCTGTGTTTATGGCTTCTGATCGAGGCGAACGGTTATTTCAGAGATTACGATCTTCTCAGGGTTTATCCTGCGTGTGTTCTGGCCGTAAGTATGACTGTGATACTCGTATATTTGATGCTTCCGACGATTCACGCCAATTCGGCGTTCAGGCCGAGTCTGATCACGATTTGTCTCCCGGATCGGGCTGGCCGCGAGAGGGAACTTGTATTCGAGAGGATCGCCTTAGCGTTCGACGCAAAGGGATTCCTTCGAGTAGACGAAAAGCCTTGGAAACGCGATCTGGTTCTGAGAACCCCGAGGAACTTCGCGGGAGATTGCCATATGGCGTTCGTAAAGTTCGAGGCTGATAGACAAGGCGTGACGGTCGCGACGATCGTGGATCACATGGGGATCGTGATCAAGGATACGGGCGAGACGGAGCAGCTTGAGACAATGGTGCGGGATATAGCCCGCTCACTGACCGAAGACGACGAACTGGGACCGTTGATCGAATCCTGCGAGGTCTCTCGAATGGAGAAGCCGTTCGTCTAAGATATAGACCCGATTCACGACTAAACCCGATACCCATCGACCAGCACGCGCTCGCGGAACGCCGCGATCAGGTCGCGCGTGATCGGGCCCGGCACACCCGCGCCGATCTGGCGGTGGTCCACGGTCACGACCGGGATCGCCTCGGCGGCCGTGCCGGTCAGGAAGCACTCGTCGGCCGTAAACAGCTCGTATCGCGTGAACGGCTCCTCGCGCACGTTGTAGCCCTTCTCGCGCGCGATATCCATAATCGTCAGCCGCGTCACGCCGTTCAGCGCGCCCATGTATGTCGGCGGCGTGAAGATCACGCCCTTCTTGACGATGAAAATGTTATCGCCCGTGCACTCGACGACGTATCCGTTGATGTCGAGCATCACGGCCTCTTCGAAGCCCGAGTTCTTCGCCTCGATCTTGGCCAGGATATTGTTCAGGTAATTGCAGCTCTTGACGCGTCCGTTGAGCGTCTCAGCGCGATTGCGCTGAGTCGGCACGGTGATCAGGCCGAGGCCGTTCTTGTAGAGTTCCTCGGGATAAAGCTGGATCGTCGCGGCGATGATGAAGATCGACGCCTTGCCGCATTTCCACGGCGCGAGGCCGAGAGTCCCGACGCCGCGCGTCACGACGACTCGGATGTATCCGCTCGTGATTTTGTTGCGGCGCACGGTCTCGGCGATGGCTTCGGTCAGCTCCTCGACCGTCAGCGGGATGGCCAGCATGATGTAATGCGCGGAATCGTAGAGCCGTTCGAGGTGATCGGCCAGACGGAAAATGTTGCCCTC
>JAJFLK010000333.1 GCA_021772735.1 Candidatus Sumerlaeota bacterium
GATGAAGCGATCTATCGGCATCACGTTGTTATTGGCCTTTGCTCTGTGCGGATGCCAGCGAGGCATCAAGACAAAGGAAGTTTGGTTTTATCGCGATCGAGAGGTGTTCGACGGCCAGCCGGTGGCGATCGAGATTGTCTATCCTCGCAACCTGAGCGAACACGATCAGCTCCTGAACGAATTCCGCGAGAAGCCGGACTCCTGGTTCACGAGCAAGCGACGGCGCGAAATCATCAAGGATAAGGACGACATCATCCCGGAGACCCCGCGCACGGTCACCTTCCTTCGCGAGAAACCCAAAGGGCAGGCGACAATGATCATCTTCGCCGAATGCGGCACGCGCCGCGAGTCCGACCCCGTTCGTCCCGGTCAGCGCCGCATGCTGGTCTATGATTCCGAGGACGACAACAACAAGGAAATGCGCGGCAAGAAACGCGAGTATATCCGTATTCGGGACGGTTACATGATGAGGATTGGGCGAAAGCCTCGACGCTAAGCGGGCACGGCGCAACCGGCGCGTCCCAATCGGACGGCGCCTCACCGGGCGTCCACGCACGAAGTTAAGACCAAACGGACCGCGCCCGGACGCACCGGTCCACATCGGGAACCCGTGATAAAATGAGCAAGTATCTCGAGATCAACTGGAGCGAAGGGATGTTCCTTCGCCCCCATCACTTCCAGCAGGCCTGGTCGAACAACCGCGCCATCATGAATGACGAGATGTGGGTCGCCCGCCCGTTCGCCTGGGGTGTGGAACATCTGGACATCTCCGAAGCCGAGCTCGAAGCGAACATCCTCTCGGTGCGCAACTGCAATATCCGGATGAAAGACGGCACGCGAATCATCGCGCCGGAAAACGCGGAGTTCGAGCCCCGCGACTTCAAGGCCGCTCTGGACGAGGCCAACGGATCACTCGACGTCTTCGTCGGCCTGCCCCTGCGAATGGATCGCGAACCGAATACAAAGATGCTGTACGAGGATAACCCGCTCCATGCGCGCCGATACCTCGCATCGATGATCGAATACGTCGACGAGAATACGGGCGATAACTCGCAGCAGCTCGAAGTGCGCAAGCTTAACCCGGCGCTCCTGTTCGCGAGCGACGACATGACCGGATACGAAGTCATGAAACTGGTCAAAATTGTTCGCTCAGGCTTCGATGACAACAAGCCCATCATTTCGCCCGAGTATATTCCGCCGCTTCTCTCCATGGAAGCCTGGCCCCAGCTCTTCGATTCGGTTCGCGACGTCTACCATCAGCTATTCGCCAAGAACCGAAGCATCGTCAGCCAGATCGCCGGGCGCAAAATCGCGTTCGGCTCCGAAGGTGTCGGCGGCCCCGAAGCGATGCTCAAGCTGAACGTCACGAATCAATACGTGGGTTTTATGCGCCAGTTCACCGGCACGCCGAGGCTGCATCCGTTCGATGTCTTCTGCGAGCTGTGCCGCATGGCGGGTGATCTGGCAATCTTCGATTCCTCGCGTCAGATGCCCGATCTCGACATCTACGATCACGACGACCTGGGCCGGTGCTACAGCGAACTGCTGGCCGTCCTGGAGCGTTTCATCAACAACCTGCTGCCGACGACGTTCATCCGTCGGCGATTCGAGCCGGTATCGAATCGGCTTGAAGTCGCGCTCGAGGACACCTGGTTGATTCCGGGCGTTGAGTTCTATCTCGGCATCGAAAGCGAACACGATGTCGAAGTGATCGATCGAGAGCAGTCCTACCTGAAGATGGCCGTGCCGGACGACCTGGACCGCCTGATCAACCGTCGCCTGCCGGGCCTGATGGGCCGCCGAGTTCATCGCGTGCCGATCGGCATGCCGGACCGCCCCAATATTCATTATTATCGCATCCGCCGCGACGGCGATTACTGGGAAGGCGTCATGCAGGGCAAGCTGATCGGCTGCTACGGGCTCAATGACGCGAGCCTTGAACTCTATCTGTATGTCCTTCTCAAGCCGGCCGAAGAGGATTCTGCGTCATGAACCTGACCGACACCTGCTCGAACCTCTTCCTCTATCTCGTGACCTTCCGGCGTCAGGTTCGCAAAGGCATGACGCCGGAAATGGCCGTCGTCCGCCGCCAGTTGCTCGATATCTTCGAAGAGCAGAAGCAGATGGTCGGCGGAGACGCAAACCTGGAGAAGCTCTATGAGCGCGTCAAATACGTTTTGGTCGTGCTGGCCGATGAAATCCTGATCAACAGCAACTGGGCCTATTCGAGCGCTTGGGAAGACGAAATCCTGGAATGGGAATACTTCAAGACGCGCATCGCCGGCGAAGAGTTTTTCAACCTGCTCGAAAGCGAGGGCGAGAAGGACGAAGACCTCGCCGAGATCTACTACACGGCCCTTTCATTGGGTTTCGTCGGTCAATACGCCGATAGCCCGACAAAAATTCTCGATCTCAAACGACGCCTGTATCGGATGCTTCCGGGCCGCTTCTCGGATCAGGATGCGCGCATCACGCCGGATGCATATTACGTCGGCGAGGGCGCGGGCGATCCCTACAAATCGCTTATCAACCTGGGCCGTATCGTGCTGGTCTGCGCGACGATCCTCATCGGGATGTTGATCATCTATCCCGTTATCAAGCGCAGCATCACGCGAGACCTTCGGGGGTACCTGGTTGAAATGAAGTCCGCGGTCAAACCGCCGGACGTCAAAGCCGAACCGATCTCGGACGCCGAAGATGACGGAGATGCCGAGAATGCGGACGCCGATGAAAACGACGAAGACGGTGAGGATTCGGACGACGGCAGCCGCTGGTATAAGCCTTGGACATGGGGCGGCGATGACGACGAAGACGAGGATGATGATTCTTCGACCGAGCCGCCCGACGGCGAGGACGAGGGGGACGACGAGGACGGGGACGAGGATGGCGGCGACGACGAAGATAATAAGGATGAAGGGGACGATGCAGACGACGACACAGGCGCAGGCGCAGACGCAGATGAAGATGAGGATGCCGAAGACGACGAGGACGAGTGAACCTGATTTCCCAAGACCGACGACAGGCCCGCGAGGAGCGTGAGATTTCATGGAACGTCTGCTGACATTCGTCCTGCACTCCAAGGCGCTGCAAAAGTATGCAGTCGTCACGGGCGCGGTATTCCTGCTGGTCTACCTGACGCCGTCGCAATACAGAAAATATGCCATTGGGATTTTCTGCGGCGTCGCGCTCGTCGTCGCGGCCTACACGCTTTTCTTGAAAGGCATCGGCAAGAAGAAGGTTTCCACGTTTGAGAAGGGCCTTGCCAAAGACATCGACAAGCCTCAGGAAGGCAAGGTCTCCAAGCGCAAGGCCCAGAGCGAACTCGCCACGAGGTGGAAGCAAGCGACCACAGAGCTGAAAAAAGCGGGGATGGACCTCTATACCTTGCCCTGGTATCTGCTCATCGGGGAGCCCCAATCGGGCAAATCCACGACGCTGCGCAACTCCGGCCTCGAATTTCCGGTCGGGACCGAATCGCTCTCGGGAGCCGGCGGAACGCGTAACTGCGATTGGTGGTTCACGAATGAAGCCGTCGTCCTCGACACCGCGGGTCGATTCACTTTCCAGGAAAAGAGCGCGCCGGATTCGGGCGAGTGGAAATCATTTCTAAAGATGCTGAAGAAGACCCGCACGAAGTGCCCGATCAACGGCGTGCTGCTGGTCATCCCGACGACCTCTTTGCTGGGCGATACCGATGAGGATCGCGAGAAAAAGGCGACGAATATCAGGGAGAAACTCACCGAGCTTCAACGCGAGCTGGGCGTCCAGTTCCCCGTATTCATCCTGATCACCAAGGCCGATACGATGCTCGGCTTCACCGAATTTTTCTCGCGCCTGCCAGCGACCGATCAGCGCCAGATCCTCGGCTGGTCCATGCCTGGGCCGTTCGTCCAGGCTTATGATCCGGCCAAGTTCAACGAGGTTTTCGACACTGTCGCCGCTCGCGTGCACAAACTACGGCTCAAGATCCTGGGCGAAGACATGAGCCTGACCGAGATCGACAAGCTGTATGTCTTCCCCGAAGAATTCAAGGCCATCCGCGAGCCGCTAAATCAGTATCTAAAATCCATCTTCGTGCGGACTCACTACCTCCCGCCGCTGTTCTTCCGGGGCTTTTATTTCACCAGCGGCCTGCAAGAGGGC
>JAJFLK010000334.1 GCA_021772735.1 Candidatus Sumerlaeota bacterium
TGCCCGAGGGTCGCCGCATCCCCCGGCATGGCGCGCAGATCATCGGCAATGGCGAGCCGGTCGGCGAGATCACGAGCGGCGGGTTCTCTCCGACTCTGGCCCGGCCGATCGCACTGGGATACGTGGCAAAAGAATTTGCAAAGGCCGGGACGGCTTTGGCGATAGACCTGGGCGGAGGCAAAACCGTGGCCGCGCGGGTCGCGAGACCGCCGTTCGGCAAAGACTGAAATCTCGGACGACCAGATCAAAGCGCGGCACGCACAACTGGAAGGAACGACATGGATCCCAATGATTTGAAGTTCGCGAAATCGCACGAATGGATCGAGGCCGAGGGCGCGACGCGCAAGGTCGGCATCAGCGATTTCGCGCAAGAGCAGCTCGGCGATATTGTCTTCGTCGAGTTTCCGGACGAGCCCAAAGACGTGGCTGCGGGCGATGAGGTTTGCATTGTCGAATCGTGCAAGGCGACGTCGT
The DNA here is from genome assembly GCA_021772735.1 of Candidatus Sumerlaeota bacterium. GTDB lineage: Bacteria > Sumerlaeota > Sumerlaeia > MVZB01 > JAJFLK01 > JAJFLK01. The sequence continues at coordinate 475 of JAJFLK010000334.1, forward strand.
CGGTCTATGCGCCCGTCGCGGGGCGCGTCGTCGAATACAACGCGGGCCTGGCCGACACGCCCGAGAAGATCAACGAAAGCCCGTTCGATGAAGCCTGGTTGTTCAAGATCGAACCGGATGCCGGTGAAGCTGGCGGCGCGGCGACGCTGATGAGTTTTGATGATTATACGAAGCTGTGCGAACAGGAGTGAACGCACGACTGATTGTCAGGGGAGCGAGAGCGACATGGAACTAACACGAGACGAAAGCCGGTTCATCGAGATGCTCGGCACACGCGTGCGGCTGCAAGGGGTTTTGAAGTCCGCGAGCCTGGCCATGATGGCCGGAAGCGCGTTTTGCGTCATCAAGGGCGTGATCGACACCGACGCCGGATCGATCGCGATCGGGCTGATGATGTTCAGCCTCGGCGCTCAATGGAGCAAGGAAGTGAAAAAGGATATCGAGAGCGAAGCGATCATCCGCAAACTCGCATGCGCCCGCCCCGCGGGCCTGCGCAAGTCGCGGCGGCGTGCGCTTTGATCCAGCGGCAAACGTGAACGGAAGAATATGGCATACATCGCAAACACAACCGACGAGACTCGAGCGATGCTCGCGGTTATCGGCGTTGATGACGCCGAAGAGTTGTTCGACGACATCCCGGCGGGCGTGCGCCTCGCGACGCCATGCGGTCCCGGTCGCGCGCTGTCCGAGCTGGAAACGCTTAGGCTCATGCGCGGCCATGCGGCGCGGAACCACCCCGCCGAATCGGCTTATCTGAATTTCATGGGCGGCGGATCGTACGAGCACTTTATCCCCGCTGCCGTCGGCGCGATCTCCCAACGCGGCGAACTGCTCACGGCCTACACGCCTTACCAGGCCGAGGCCAGCCAGGGCACGCTGCAAATCATTTATGAATTCCAATCGATGATCTGCTCGCTCACCGGCATGGAGGCCGCAAACGCCTCGATGTATGACGGCGCGAGCGCGCTGGCCGAGGCCGCGCTTATGGCCGTGCGCGTGACCGGACGCAACAAGATCGTCTTGCCCGCGACTCTTCACCCGCACTACCGCCGCGTGGTCGAAACCACGACTGGCCATGTCGGCATCGAGCTGACGACCTGGGCTGCAAGTGAAGCCGGCGGCGGGACGCTGGCCGCCGATGGTTGGGCCACTGACACAGACGAAGATCTCGCGGCCGTCGTCGTGCAGCATCCCAATGTCTACGGCTTCTGCGAGGACGTCTGTGCCATCGCAGAGCGCGCGCACGACAAAGGCGCGCTGGTCATCGCGGCCGTCAATCCCATGAGCCTCTCGGTCTTGAAGCCGCCGGGCGAATGGGGCGCGGATATCGCCGTCGGCGAGTGCCAGCCGATCGGTTTGCCGATGAACTTCGGCGGGCCCTACGCGGGCTTCATGGCGACGCGCAAGAAACACATCCGGAAGATGCCGGGCCGCATCGTCGGCCGGACGAAGGACGAGACCGGACGCGAGGCGTTCGTCCTGACTCTGCAGACGCGCGAGCAGCACATCCGGCGCGAGCGCGCGACCTCGAACATCTGCACGAATCAGGGTCTGTGCGCGACGATGACAACGCTTTACCTCTCGCTCGTCGGCCAGAGCGGATTCGCAAAACTCGGAGAAACAAATCTGGCGAACGCGGGGCGACTTTTCGAGGGGCTGACCGCAACCGAAGGCGTCGAGCCGATGTGCGATGCGGCGTATTTCAACGAATTCACCGTGGCCCTGCCGGTCGATGCCGCGGCCTTGTGCGACCGCCTGCGCGCCGAAGGCATCCTCGGCGGCGTGCCCGCGACGCGGATCGGCATTGATCGGCCCGAACTGCTCATCATCTGCGCGACCGAAACAAAGACCAAACATGATATCGATCGATACATCGCGACCTTCGGCAAGGCCCTGGGGGAAATGCGATGACCAGGCAAATGCGCACACTCGATGCCTTAATCATCTCGCCGCAGGAGACCCATGCGGGCGGCAATGGCGAGAGCACCGCCGCGCTCGGAAACCTCGCGAGTGCCGAGCCGGTGCTGATCTTTGACGCGGGCCGCAGGGGGCGCGTCGGAACTCCCGTGCCCGAGCCTCCGGGGAACGGCACCGCCGCGAGCCGACTGCCCCAGGCTCTACTCCGCACGACGCCGACAGGATTGCCCGAGGTCAGCGAGCCTCAGGCGGTTCGTCATTACACCCGCCTCTCGCAGAGAAACTTTTCCATCGATACGAACTTCTATCCGCTCGGCTCATGCACGATGAAATACAACCCGCGCGCGTGCGAAGCCGCCGCGGCGTTGCCTGGGTTCACCGGAATGCACCCGCTCCAGGCCGCCGCCGATGCCCAGGGCACGCTCGCCGTGCTGCATGAATTGCAGGGCCTGCTCGGCGAGATCGTCGGTCTGCCGCACGTCTCGCTCACACCCGTCGCCGGAGCTCAGGGCGAATTCGCCGGCATTTCGATCATCAAATCCTGGCATCACGAACGCGCCAACGGACGCGATATCGTCCTCGTGCCAGATAGCGCGCACGGCACGAACCCGGCGAGCGCGGCGCTCGCGGGCCTCAAGGTCAAAACGGTCAAATCCGGTCCCGATGGGCGCGTCGATCTGGCCTCGCTGCGTGATTCGCTCGACGAGCACACCGCCGCTCTGATGCTGACGAACCCCAACACCTGCGGCATCTTCGAGAAGGATATCCTCGAGATCGCGCGGCTCGTCCACGAAGCCGGCGCGCTGCTTTATTACGACGGCGCGAACCTGAACGCCATCGTCGGCCGCGCCCGGCCGGGCGATATGGGTTTCGATGTCGTTCATCTCAATCTGCACAAGACGTTTTCGACACCCCACGGCGGCGGCGGCCCCGGCGCCGGCCCGATTGGTGTCCGCAAAGATCTCGGCCGATACTTGCCCGTGCCGCGAGTGGTGCGCGATGAGGATGGGGCGTTTGCGCTCGATGACGAAGCGTGCGGCAGCGGGGCTGATAGCGCCGCGGATGACCACAAAGCCGGACTGACGGGTGACGCTCGTGCAAAGTCCGCTGGCGGTCCCATTGGGCGGCTCCACGCCTTCGCGGGCAATGTCGGCGTGCTGATCCGCGCATACACTTACATCCGGCTCCAGGGCTCGCCTGGGCTTCGCGATATCGCGACCCATTCCGTGCTGAACGCGAATTACCTGCTCGCGCGGCTCAAAGACGCCTGGGATGCGCCACTCGGCGATCGATGCATGCACGAGTTCATTCTATCGCTGCGGCGCGAGGCCAAAGAGCTGAACGTCAAGGCGTTCGATGTTTCAAAGCGATTGCTCGACTTCGGCATTCATCCACCGACGAATTACTTCCCGCTGCTCGTGCCCGAATGCCTGCTGATCGAGCCGACCGAGAACGAAACCAAGCAGACGCTGGATCGATTCGTCGAGGTGATGCTTCAGATCAGGCGCGAGGCCGAGGCCGGCGGCGATCTTCTGCGCAAAGCCCCGACTCAGACCCCCGTGCGACGCGTGGATGAAGTCGGCGCCGCCCGGCAATTGAACGTCTGCTGCGGACCGCGAATGCCTGCGCCGCCGGCATCCGCGCCGCCCGGCGGCGGCGATTAAACTTTCTCCGCCTCGAACGTTCCCCCGCCAAACTGCTTTCGAAATGCCGCTCGTCTTACTCCATCGGCGCCGGCTGCCGCGTCTCGGTAAAGACCGGAGCCGCACTGCCGGAGCGCAACGGCTTGCCGCCCGCATCCCCCGCGCCGGGATTGTCCAAAGCGCCGAACTTACCGGAATCACTGGGCATGGGCGGAAACTCAGTGGGGATCTCTCGGATTAGCCGATCGCCCATGATGACGAGCTTCTCAGTGTGACGTAGCGCCACCGGCCGATCGAGATCGGCCTGCCGCATCGCCGGACGGGCTAGCGCGGCTGCGATGCCGGATTCACGCTCTTTGATCCTCGCGCGGCGCGCGGCGATTCCGGCCGGTATGGCGGCGAGGTTCTCCTCGATCATTGCACCCGATTCCCACCGCGCTTCGAGCTCGGCGAGGCGACTCTCGGCCTCGGCGAGGCTTGCGGCTTCGCGCTCGATCACGGCTCGTTCACGATCCTCCCTCTGTGCGGCTCTCGCGGTGTCGGCCGCATCGCCGCTTTGGTCGCGTCTGGCCCCGCGCGCTTCGAGCTTGGCAAGCACCTCTTCAATCTTTTCGATATCTCGCTCGATATTGCTCCGGCTCTGCGCCATGCGCGGATCGTCGAGCATCCGCCGACGCTCTTCGATCAGCATCCTCATTTGATCGATCCGCTTGGCGTCGCTCTCCGAATTTCGCCCGGCTTTGGCCGATCGCTCTGCGGCCTTGCGGCTTGCGGCCTCGCGCCTTTGCTTCGCGGCGGTCTCGGCGCGAAGAACGGATTGCCGAGCTCGCTCGACCGCCTGCTCGGCCATGCCGTGCTGCGCGTGGTAAAAAGCCTCGGCCTGAGACCGGGCCATAGCTGTGATCTCTTCCGGGTCGGCCGATTCGAGCCGAGCCGCTTCTTCGCGTTCAGTTTGGAGAATCATCTGCCGGAATTCGATTTCGCGCAGGTCGCTCACCTGGGCGAAGCGCACGATCAACTCCTGGTACTGCGCGGGATCGACGCCGAGTTCACCGCAGGTCTCATCCTCGATCCGGCGCGCCTCACGGTGCATGGCCATCACATCTTCGGCCATCGAAGCATAGAATGCGCTTTCCGGAGATCGGGGTTTGCCCGGGGATGTCTGGCGCCTCGGCGGCGGGCCGTTCTCAATGACGTCGCGCAGGAACTCCATGCGCCTCGGCTCCGCCACCGCGTTGACCCGGACGAAAAACTCAATATCGGCTTCACTCAACCCCGGTCGATCCACGACGGCCGGGCGAGCCTCGTACTCGTCAGCCCCGCGAATCCTGCGCTCCTCGGCATCGGGAGCGCTCTGCTGACCCGCCAACGGTGTGATCCAAAAAATGAACACCCAAAAGACGAACTCAAGCCCGAAGCGTCTGAAACCGATCATCTCAAGGTGAACCCCGCGCGCGGCCGTCCCGGACGGAACCGTGTGAACAACGGGGAGTATAGCGCAACTTTGCCTCGATGGCCGCTCGATCTCGCGCGGCGCGGCGCGCCGCCCACCTCGGTGGCGAATCGCCCCCTCCGAGGGACGCAACCCAAGGCGAAGCCGCTTGACAAACCCCTACGAGGATTCCTAGTTTCGACATTGCGCAGCACGCGGCGCCCGCCGCCGACCCCGTTAGCCTGAAGGAGGCACCCACTCATGCCGGAGATTACTTACGACAACGTACAGCCACTCGTCGCGACAGCGGAGCGCGACGGCAACTCTATGAAATGCACGTTCAAATGCCCGATCACGGGCGAGGAATTCACCGCCAGCGCCGGGCTCCAGCACGGCAAAGCAATCGGCGACCGCGTCGCCACCAAGGCCAAGCAGGACGCCCTTTATACCGTGCGCCGCAGCATCCTCGGGATGGTGCGCAGCGTGATGGGCAATAACATCGTCGGCCGCGCCGTCCAGGACGCCACTTCGGAGAAGGTCCGCGATACCCAACGCGATCTCAAGTATTCGGACAAGGAAAAGAACGACGCGATTGTCCGCGCGTTCGAGCGCGTCGAGGCGAAGTTCGCGTGGGACGATTCGCGCAGCGCCTGGGTCGGCAAGACCGACTGACCGGCTGAGGGGCATCGTCGCCCGGCCGCGCACGAAATAGATTTCAATCAATATCTTCGTTAATCGCGAGCGGCGCGGGTACGCCCGGCCGCGGGTTGTGGTAGTGCATGCCCCATTCATCAACCGACGACGAACCCAGGATCAGGCGTTCGCTCTGGATCACGACCGGCTCTGAGCTGACGAACTTAATGCCGTATCCGATCCCAGGATTGACGAGGCCATCGTTCGAGAATTTCATCACGCGCTCCGGAGCGACGGTGTAAGTGAACGTCTCGCGATTGCCGTCGTGATAGTAGCAATGCATCTTGACCTCGGCCGGACGCGGCCCGGGGTTCAGCGTGTGATACCACTCGATCTCGTCCCAGGGGAACGAGCCCTTGGCGGGGTTCGTATCGATCAGGATGCCATCGCCGAAATACCAAAGGCGCGAAGCCCGAGGCTGGCCGAGGACGTTGGAGACCCCGCCGCGAAAACGAAAATCGTCGGCGTCTTTCATCACACCGGCCGAAGAGAAATGATCCACGATCATCGGCTCATCGCTGACGATCTTCATCCCCCAAGGGCCCGCATCGGTGAAGACTTCAGGAAACGTCGCCGGAAAGATCAGCAGGATGCCGTTGGACAGCGGATCGATCGTGAGTGTCTTCAACGAGACTGGCGGCTTGGCTTCGAAATGAACCTCGATGTCGATCTTCGCTCTCCGCTCCGAAGGATTGAAGAACCGCATCTCGCCCTTGCCGTATCGCTTGTCGGATTCGGTCGGCGTCTTTGCATACCCGTTGGCGATGTAATTAACGTAACGCGCGCGGGTCGGCGGGGAGGTGCCCTCGGCCCGGGCGACGGCGGTATTGGGCGAGGCCGGCTCGGCAAGCGGCGTGCGCTCGGCGTGCGCGTTTTCTTTGGTGCAGGCTGACGCGACTGCAATCGCGATCGCCAGAATCGACAGGGTGAACAGACGTGCTGCTGGCTTAGGGAGTCTCATTGATTAGGACGGGATAAGAGCAAACGAATGGCGCGGTTCCATTGGCCCTGCTGCCGCTCTGGGCCATTCTCATTGCCGAAGGCTCATTGTCGATCTTATTCTCATTGCGATCGCTCACGACACAGACTTTAAGATAGTTGGACCACGGGGACACGGGGAAGAGGGAGAAGAGGGGAAGTCCGCAGATTTCGCAGATCACGCAGATCACGCAGATCACGCAGATTTGAAAAGAAATCAACCACGGGGAGCGGCAATCTTCTCTTCGATCCCGTTTTTCAAGTCTGCGCAATCTGCGGATTCGTCGTCGTTCGCATCGCTACCGCGGGCTCGACGGATTTCTCCTCTTCCCCCGTGTTCCCCGTGTCCCCGTGTCTCCGTGGTTTTCTTCTGTTCAAATCTGTGTAGATCGGTGGTTCCTCCTCTTCGATCTTTCCCGTGCAATTCCAGATGAACCTTGTCTGCCCATCGGCCGGACGTTACAACAGGAGGCTTGGCGAGCCGACAACCGAGCTCACACGACGCTCATTCGAAGCCTTCTTAGGCCATTTATCGACCGTGACCGAACTTCCCCCCAAATACGACCCCACCGCCGTCGAGGCCACCCGCTACGATCAATGGGAGACGGCCGGATATTTCAACGCCGATCCCGCAGCGCCTGGCGAATCGCACACGATCGTCATCCCGCCCCCGAACGTCACCGGCGTGCTCCACCTCGGCCATGCGCTGAACGGCACCATCCAGGACATCATCACCCGCCGCCGCCGCATGCAGGGGCGCAATACGCTCTGGCTCCCCGGGACCGACCACGCCGGGATCGCAACGCAGCATGTCGTCTCCAGGAAGCTGCGCGCCGAAGGCATCGACCCGCACCAGATCGGGCGCGATAAGTTTCTCGAACACATCTGGGAATGGAAAGAGCACCACGGCTCGACGATCATTCGCCAGTTCAAGACGCTGGGCTGCTCGTGCGATTGGCGCCGCGAGCGATTCACGATGGACGAAGGCCTTTCGCGCGCAGTGCGCCACGTCTTCAAATCGCTTTTCGACGAGGGCCTCATCTACCGGGGCGATTACCTCGTCAACTGGAGCCCCGCCCTGCGCACGGCGCTCTCAGATGACGAGGTCGAGCACCGCGATGTCGATGGCCATCTGTGGCATTTCCGATATCCGATCAAGGACGGCCCGATCGACGGGGTGAGCCATGCCGTCGTCGCGACCACCCGGCCCGAGACGATGCTCGGCGATACGGCAGTCGCCGTGAATCCCACCGACGAGCGATACAAAAACCTGATCGGCCGCACGGTCATCCTGCCGCTTATGGATCGCGAGATCCCGATTATCGCCGACGATTTCGTCAGCACGGAATTCGGCACCGGCATGGTCAAGGTTACCCC
>JAJFLK010000335.1 GCA_021772735.1 Candidatus Sumerlaeota bacterium
GCTCGGCAAGCGCGTCCAGGTTCGGCGTCACGGCTTTCTCCAGCGCCGTCTGCGGAGAGTCGCCGGTGTGAATCCCGCCGATACCGTCCAGGACGAGGAGGACGATTTTTGAATCGCCGCCCTGGGCCAGTTGTGCGATAAGTTCGGAGTATATGCTCATGAATGATTCTTTCGCGCGATGCCCCGGGGAGGCAGGGTGCTTGGATCGGCCTCGGAGCGGTCCGTGTGTTGGGGGCCGGATTCGCATTGCGTTTTGCCGCCGAGGCAGCCCGAACGCAGACCAAGAATAGTGTCGAACTTGCGTCAATTCAACGATAGGGTTGGCGCAATTTGGCTGGAGGAGAACATTTTGGAGCCCTCGGACCCGCAGAATCCCCGGAACCCCCTCGACCCGCAGCCTCCGTCTGACGCGCCGGGCAACCCGGGCGATGGCTCTGGCACACCGGATTCTGCGGGGTCGCCCGGTGCGACCGGAGATCCCGGCCCGACCGATTGGCATGCGCCGCAGCCCGATCAACGCGGTCAATGGTATGATCCGCAGGCCAGTGTTCAATCCGCCGGCCACGGCCCGCCCGGATCGGGTGATGCGTACGAAGGCGGCGGTTCATACCTAGACGGTGGCGGTTATCCGCCCGAACCCGACCCGGCTCCCGGGCCTTCATGGGAATACCACGCTGAAATGGGAATCCTCCGGGCGCTAGGCCGAACGATGAAGGAGGTCATGACGAATCCGAATGAGACATTCAGATGGGCGGTGCGCTCGGGCGGAATGATAAATCCGTTCCTCTACGCGCTGCTGATGGGATCGATCTTCAGCGTTCTGGGTCTCTTGGTGTCGCTCGTCATGCCGGGGGCGCGAGAAGACCTTTCCAAAATGCTTACCATGCTGCCCGAAGGCGATCCTATACGGGAATCTCTCGGCGACGAAGGCTATCTGAAATTCGTAATGGCCGGTGCGATGATTTTTTTGGTTATCAATTCGATTGCCGCCCCGCTTGTCGTGGGGATGATTCTCCATTTGTTCCTGATGATGACCGGTGCGCGCTTGCAGGGATTCGAAGCGACGTATCGCGTCGTCGCTTACGGGTTCGGTTCTTCCCGGCCGCTGGCTCTTATTCCATTCTGTGGTTTCTTCCTCGTGACTGTCTGGTCCGTCGTTGTTTATGTCGTCGGCCTCGCGGCCATCCATGGAATTGAGACCTGGCAGGCGCTCATTGCCGTTCTTGTGCCCGGAGTTCTGACGGCGTGCTGTTGCGCGGCGATCTTCTTCACCTTGATCGGCGTTGCGGGCGCCCTTGCTCAATAGCCGCCCGAACTCCGATCCCTTCCTGCGGCGATTCAATCCCGATCCGATCTGTGAACAATTTCACGAAATTGACTCGTGCACCGCATTTCAGATACAATAACTCGTCGTCGTGTGCGCAGGTTTCAAGATTTTAGTTTCTGATTGCAGACGCCCTGCGCAAGGGCGGCACATCTCAGCATGGAGGTATTTGCGGTATGCTGGTATCCGAAATTCTCAAGAAGCAGACTTACGAGGTTCTGACCATCGGACCGGGGCGCACGGTGCTCGACGCGATCGGTGTGCTGGTCGAGAACAAGATCGGATCGTTGCTCGTCAAGGATGACGCAGGGCAGATCGTCGGGATCATTACCGAGCGCGATATCCTGATCGATTCGGCCCAAAACAGCTCTCGTCTCGCCGAGACTTTGGTCAGCAAGATCATGACGACGGATCTAGCCACCGGTTCGCCGTGCGACCGGGTTGTCGATCTACTCAATCTCATGACTCAAAGGCGCATCCGCCATTTGCCGATCATGAATGGTGCTGAGCTTGCCGGTCTCGTTTCGATCGGCGATCTGGTGAAATCCCAGCTCATGGAAACTCAGAGCGAGAATGACCACCTGAAAGAATACATACAGGGCGCCGGCTGATCCGAGAAATCTCCACTCAAGCCGATCAGCGCCGTTCACATTTCTTCTCCGTGCGCTTCACGCTCGCTCCGTCCTTGCAAAGCCGCGGGCGAAACGTGATTCTTTGCTGCTGATTATTCTGTTCGAACGCCACCCTCCGTCTCGCTTTGCGCGCTCATGAAACTCATCTCATTTTATAAGGGCAAGAACCTGCGCGCGGGCGCCGCTGTCGAGGGCTACGCCATCGATCTGGAAAAAGCCGCGAAGGGCCTGGGGTGCGGCGTTGTTCCCGATTCGATCCGATCGATCCTTGAGGGAGGCGAGCCTGTCCTTGGCCGCGTTCGCCGCACGGTGCGAAGGTCCGAAGCCCGGATGGACCGAGTCGCGGCGAAGAAGGATCGGCGTCCGGTCTGGGCGATTCCGTTGGGCGATGTCGCCCTCGCGCCGCCGGTTCCGAACCCGGAGAAGATTATCTGCGTCGGCCAGAATTACATCGATCACTGCCGCGAGCAGGGCGTTGATCCTCCGGCCAGCCCGATCATCTTCGCGAAATTTCCTACGTCGCTGACAGGCGCTGCTTCGCCGATCAAGATTCCGCCCGAGACCGTGACCCGCGCCGTGGACTTTGAAGTCGAACTGGCGTTCGTCATCGGCCGCGAGGGCAAACGCATCACCAAACGCAACGCCATGTCTCACGTCGCCGGATATACGGTCATGAACGACGTGACGGCGCGCGATATTCAGAGAAGCGACGGCCAATGGGTGCGTGCGAAATCGATCGATACGTTTGGCCCGTGCGGCCCCTGGCTCATTACGCGCGATGAGATCGACAAGCCTCACGATCTGCGCATCTGGCTCAAGGTCAACGGCGAGACCATGCAG
>JAJFLK010000336.1 GCA_021772735.1 Candidatus Sumerlaeota bacterium
CCCTTTAGAGTGAGATAGTCATTCGGCGGCAAACTAAGAATCGAGAACCAGCGACACGTTTAATTCGAATGGGGGAGAGACGTGAGATGAGCATTTTTAAGGACGACATTCTCATAGGCAAAGTCGCCGTCATCACCGGCGGCGGGGGCGACATCTGCAAAGAGATCGCAACGGTGTTCTCAGCGCACGGCGCGCGGGTCGTCATCACGAGCCGCAGCCAGGAGCGGCTTGATATTGCCGCCGCGCAGATCAACGACGCGACCGGAGGCGAGGCGCTGGCCATTGCGGCCGACGTCAGAAATTACGAGGAACTCCAGGCCGTCGTCGCCCGGACCGTCGAGGAATTCGGCGGGATCGATATTCTCATCAACGGCGCGGCCGGGAATTTCCCCGCGCCCATCGCGGCGTTGAGTCCCAAGGGATTTCGCACGGTCATCGAGATCGACCTTGAGGGGACGTACAACATGACCCGGGCCTGCTTCGACGAACTGAAGAAAGCGGGCGCCGATCACGGCAACGCCAGCATCGTCAACATCACGGCGACGCTTCAATACGTCGGGACGCCTTTCCAGGCGCACGTCAACGCGGCCAAGGCCGGGATCGATGCGCTCACGCGGACCGTTGCGAACGAATGGGGGGCTCTCAATATCCGGTGCAATGGAGTCGCCCCCGGGCCCATCGACGATACCGAGGGCATGCGTCGTCTCTCGCCCTCGGCCGAGTCCAGGCAAAAATATATGAACACGATTCCCCTCGGGCGCTACGGGACAAAACGTGAAATTTCGGATGCCTGCCTGTTTCTCGTCAGCGACGCCTCACGGTATACGACTGGCGCCATCCTAGTCGTTGACGGAGGATCGTGGCTCTATAGCCCGGGCCTCGGCCCGAACGCCTCGATCTAGGTCTGTACCGCCGGCAGCACGGCACCGCCATAAATATGCGGTGACATCGTTGACACATTCGCCCTCGCGCAAGAGGATGGGCGCGACCTATCCCGGCTCGTGTGCTGCGGCGTTGAACTCAATCGCCAAGCCGCGCGGGCTCCGAACGGCGAACCCATGACCGGTCCACCACCCTACGGAAAGTCCATTCAGCGGCGGCGCAAAGAGAGCGGCCTCAGCCTGGACGTCCTGGCCGAGCGCTCGAACGTTTCCAAGGCGATGCTTTCCCAGATCGAGCAGAGCAAGGTGAACCCGACGGTCGGCGTTCTTTGGAAGATCGCCGAGGGTCTCGGCGTGCAGCTTCAGGATCTGCTCGTCATCGAGCATCCGGCGGTCCGCTTCGAGGTCAAGGATAAGGATAATTCGCCGATCCTGCGCAGCGACGACGGCAAGTGCATCCTCCAGATTCTCTCGCCGCCCAAGATGATCGAGGCCGTGGAACTTTATCTGCTTCACATGGAGGCCGGCGGGATTCTCGCATCGCTCCCGCATTTTCCCCATACCGAAGAGATTTGCACCGCGGTCAAAGGAACGATCGAGGTCGTCGCGGGCGAGAACACAATCCGCCTGGCGCCCTATCAGAGTGTCCATTATTCGGCGGACGTTCCCCACGCGATCCGCAATACCTCGCGCTCGGCGGCCGTCGCTTACCTCGCGGTGCGATACCAGCGGACTTAACCCCTTCCTTCACCCTGTTCCCTCCTGTCCATATTGTTTCACTCCGGGCCTCCTCAAGCCGATAAGCCTATCGAAGGCAACCCGGGCCATGTGGCCATGTGGTTATCCACCCTCGGAGGTATCGGACTGTGTTTAAAGAACTTAAGAGTCTCGCCAGCGCAGGAAGAAATTTCACAGCGCCGTTCTGGACTCTAGTCGTATCGCTCGCGATGTGCTTCACGGTGCTCTTATCGGCCGAGGTTGAGGCTGATGATGGAGAGGGCGCAGATTCGGGCGCGGATCTCTCAAGCCTGGACTTACTAAACGATCTGTTCCTCGATGGCGAGCCGGCCCCCCCGTCCGACGCTTCTGTCCTTGGACCTCCGGCGGAATTGGGCCCAGCGATCACAGTTGATCTGCCCGAAATTCCGGATGAAGATCCCGAGTCCTCGCCGCCGGACACCCCCGCCTGGGCGCAGCCCGAAGCCGGAGCGTCCGAATTGACCGATGCTCTGTTCGCCTCCGAACCGCTCAGCTCAGATGAGGTTTTGAATGAGAGTCCCGAGACGGAAAGGGCCTTGCCTGCGGAGCCTCCACTCGACGTTACGCCTGCACCCATCACCGCACCCAAGTCCTGGATGCGAGTCGATGGATCGCCTTCTGTGAACGCGCGTCTCGCGATGCCCAGCCTGCCGCTCAATATCTCCGCGCCCATCGCGGAGCTTCCCGAGCGGTCATCTATTTCGGAATCCATGGACGCCGCAGTCCCGACAGAGATTCTCGATCTGATCGGCGATTACGCGATGGCCGAATCGACGGCCCCGGCCTCGGGTGACCCGCTGTGGGACGTGCCCGAATCCGCCGCCGACGGAGATGCCGAGAATTTCCCAAACGCCGAAGAAGCGATTATGATCGCCGGGCCCTTTGATGCCATGATTGAGGGGCAGACCGATGAACTCGCGTTCAGCTTGAACCGCTCCGATGTCCATGAAATCGCGGAAGCGCTCCGGCTCGACCCCCGCCGCGCGCGTCATATCGTCGAGTTTCGCACGCTGCACGGGCTTTTCGCCTCGGCCGACGATCTGTCTCAGGTCGCGGGCGTCACCGACGAAATGGCTTTCGAATGGGATAAACTCGGCATTCTTAATTTCGATTGAAACCGCTCCGTCCGAGCCGCATAATCGGCAGACCCCGCATCTGGGTAACGACATACCTGCGGCCTCCCGCATGGCAGAATCGAAGCCCGGATTCATGGAACTTCCTCCCGTCATACCCACAAAGCTGATCGTATTCGGAGGTTCGGCCGGACGCCACCTTTCGGGTGATGTCTCGCGCTCGCTCGGGATCGAGGAAGGCAAGATCGAGGTTCAACGCTTCGCCGATGGCGAGACGTTCGTTAAGATTCTCAACAACGTCCGCGGCGCCGACGCCTGCGTCATCCAGCCGACTTGCACGCCGGTTAATGACAATCTGATGGAGCTGCTGCTCGTTATCGACGCTTTGAAGCGCGCCTCCGCCGAGAACATCACCGTCGTCGTGCCTTACTTCGGTTACGCACGGCAGGATCGCAAAGAGCAGGGTCGGGTCGCGCTCTCGGCAAAGCTCGCTGCGAACGTAATTACTGTCGCCGGCGCCACGCGAGTCATCACGCTCGATCTGCATTCCGCGCAAATCCAGGGGTTCTTCGATATCCCCGTTGATCATCTGGTCGCCGGACCTGTCGTCGTCAAATACATCATGGAGCACGGGATGGGCGAGGACGTCATCGTCGTCTCTCCGGATGTCGGCAACGTCAAGCGAGCGCGCAATTACGCCGCGCGTCTGAACTCCCCGCTTGCGATCATCGACAAGCGCCGGCCCGAGCCCAACATATCGGAGGTCGTCAATATCATTGGCGATATCGACGGCAAGAATTGCTTCATGTTCGATGACATGATCGACACCGCTGGCACGGTCTGCAACGGAGCCGAGGCGTTGATCGCGCGAGGCGCGCGCGAGGTTAACGTGTGCGCGACGCATGCGGTTCTCTCGGGCCCGGCGATCGAGCGCCTTGAGGCCTCCCCGATCAAGAAACTCATCGTTACCAATTCGATCCCGATTCCAGAAGAGAAGCTCATCTCCAAGATTGAAGTTGTTTCGATCGCAGACTTGCTTGCCGAGACCATCCATCGAATTCACTGCCATCTCTCGGTGTCCGAACTGTTCGATTGAGGTCCACCCTCGCATTGAACTCTCAGCCCGCACCAATGTTCAAATCTCCGAGCCCGGCTGCGGCGTTTGGCGCGGCCGTAGCGATCAATTCGATCGTCTTCGCGTTTGTGCTTGGCCTCGGCCACGCAACGTTTGAGGAAAACGATGACGTCGCCTTGATGTCCATCGTATCGGGCCTGATGACCGGCCAGCCCGACGCCCATTTGGTTTTCACGAACGCGCTGATCGGCCTGCCGCTTGCCGCACTGTATCGATCGTTCGGCAACATCGAGTGGTATTCGCTCTACCTTTACGCCGTTCAATTCATCGCCATGACGGCTGTCGCCGGGGCGATCATTCGCCGATGGGGCTGGCCAATCGGTCTCGTCTCCATCGCACTTATTTACGTCGGCTTCGAGGCGCGCAATCTTCTCAGTCTTCAGTTCACGACGACCGCATCGCTCGCGGGTTCGGCCGGGCTGGCATTGATCTGGGTGGGCCACGAGGAGGACGGCGCGCGGTCCCGCCTGGCGATGCTATCGGCCGGCGTGGCGTTGATCGTGTTGTGCGCGCTCATTCGGTTCGAATCATTCCAGCTTATCCTCCTGCTTTCGCTTCCATGGATCGTCGCCGCTGCGACGGCATCTTTTTCTTCTTTTGCCCCGAGACGCCGGCTGGCGCTTGCCGGCGCGATCATCGCGTCCGCGCTCCTTGCGTTTTGCGCCGCCGTTTCGGATTCCGCATGGTACAAAAGCGATCCCGGATGGGCGCGGTATACGCAATACAATCGCACCCGCGCGCCTCTTCACGATCGGCCCGGATTTCTCTTCACCCCGGAGACTCGACCTGTCTTCGAATCGGTCGGCTGGAGCCGCAACGATCACGAGATGTTCATGCTCTGGTTTTTCACCGACCCTGACATCTACTCTCTCGAAAAACTCAGCGTTCTCTCCGAGCACTTCGCGGGCGCTTCGAGGGCGCCGGAGACGATTTTTCACAAAGTGCGCGACCGACTCTCAGTCTCATGGCCCGCGCTGCTGGTAGTGTTCGTGATGCTTGCCGGTCCGATCGTTCTGGCCGAGCCGCCGGACCGGCGCCGAGCCGCGATCCGGGCGGTCTTCGGAGCCGGTGCTGCCCTGGCGGCCGTCGGAGCGCTGCTCATCTGGGCGAAACTCCCCGACCGCGTTTTCAATTCCATCGTTCTCTTCGTGAGCATTGCCGCTTTGACTTGCTCTGGCGGATTTGCCGCATCCTCGCAGCCTGCACCTCCCGGCCGCACAATTCCGAAGCGCGCAGGCTTGCTTCTCGTCGCGCTCCTGATTCCCGCAGTCATCTTCCTCCTCCGCGATCTGCGTGAACTCAACCACATGAGCCAGCTCAAGAACTCAGCCGTCGTGGACATGGTGGATCAACTCGAAGAAAGTTTTGCGCCGAATTCCGATTCCGCCGCGCCGCCCGTTTTTGTGCTGTGGGCGAATATGTTTCCGTATCGATGGCTGCCGCCGCTGCGCGCGGGCAGCGTCTTCGGCCGGATCGATACCATCATGCTCGGCTGGCCGACCGGCTCGCCGCTGTTCGAGGCCTCGCTTGCTCGTCACGGCGTCGAGGATCTTTATTCCGATCTGTTCGAGCGCGAGGATCTGTTTCTATTCGCCAAGGTCCGTCACATCGAAGCCCTCCTGGGTTTTATCAGCGAACACAAAACGCGCCCAGCCTTGGTCAAGACTGCCGGTGTTTATTTATACAAGGAGGTCGGCGATCTCGCGTACTTTGCAGTCTTCGATCCACAATGGGATACTGCGCCACAATGACGTCGCCCACCCCGGAGCCCCGATACGCCGCCGCAGCCATTCTCGTCAATGGCGATGGAGCGGACGCTGAAACGCTCTTCATCCGCCGCAGCGATAAGCTCCGTTTTATGCCTGGGCATCACGCCTTCCCCGGTGGCCGCATCGATCCCGGTGAGCCCACGAGTTGCGTCAACGGCGCGCCGGATGAGGATGAGGCCGTTGCCATTCACGCCGCCGTCCGCGAGGTTTTCGAAGAGACCGGAATACTCTGCGTCCGGGGCCAACTCCCGCGGCGCGATACCCTCGCCACCGCGCGACGCGCGCACCTGGCCGGTGAACTTGAATTCGATCAGATTCTCGAAGATTACGGTCTTCACATCGAGGCCTCCGAATTCACCCCCGCCGGGCTCTGGATCACGCCGAAGATGGTACCGATCCGGTTTCACACGCGATATTACCTCCATCGTTTCACCGGCGAGCCCTGGCAGGAATTGATCGAGGGCGAAGTGGACGAGGTCGCGTGGCACCGACCGGCCGCGATGCGCCGCCGATGGCGTTCCGGAGAGGTCATGCTTCCCGCTCCTGTGGCTTTCGTCTTGCAGCATCTGGCCGAGCTGCCCTGCGCCGAGGCGCTAGCCCAGCTGCGCAAGACGGCTCACGTCACGCCCGATACGCCCGGACGCATCGAATACCAGTGCGGCATCAACGTCATCCCCCTGCGCGCGCCCGCGCTGCCGCCCTCGACGCATACCAATTGCATCGCGATCGGTGAGCGCGAAATCATCCTGATTGACCCCGGCTCTCCATACCCGGATCAGCTCGATCTGCTTGCCGGGCAGATCGATGAACTGGTGGCGGGCGGCGGGCGCCTGATCGCCGTGATCGCCTCGCACGCGCATCCGGATCACATCGGCGGCATCCCGTTCGTCCGCGACCGATATGGCGTTCCTGTTTGGGCACACAAGGCCACCGCCGGCCGAGTTGATTTCAGAATCGACCGCAAGCTTGCCGACGGCGAACGCATCACCCTTTCGGGCGATCCGGATTGGGTCGTCCGCTGCCTCCATACGCCGGGTCACGATCCGGGGCACTTATGTTTCATCGAGGAATCGACCCGCACACTGCTAGTCTGCGACATGATTGCGCAGCAGGGCTCGATCATAGTCTCGGCCGATCACGGCGGTGATATGACGCAATACATCGAAAGCCTCAAGCGCCTCAAAGGCGAGTCGTTCGACAGCATGATCCCGGCGCACGGATTTTCGATCGTCGATCCGTTGGCGAAAATTCAGGAATACATCGACCACCGAGTCATGCGCGAGGATAAGGTCAAGGCCGCTCTTGCCGAGGGTCGCCGCACGCTGGATGAGCTCGTCGCCTCGGCTTACGATGATACCGACCCCAAGATCTGGCCGCTCGCCAAACACAGCCTCAAGGCCCACCTCATCCGCCTCGGCGTCGAGATTGTCGAGTAGTCGCCAACGGGCCGCCACGCACTTGTTTTTTTTTCACGCAAATCCGCAAAGCCGCAAAGAAAAATGAACCACAGGGACACGGGGAACACGGGGGAGAAAATTCAGAAGGAACTCCAACCACGGGGATCAAGGGGGTCAATGGGAAGAGGCAAAAGTAAAGACTCTTTTCCCTAACGTGCGGGCAAGAAAATCGAACTCCATGCCCCTTTGACCCCTTTGATCCCCGTGGTTCTCTCTTCTTCCCAGTGTTCCCCGTGCCCCCGTGTTTAAAATGGCTTCTCTTCTTTGCGTTTCGGCGGCTTTGCGTGAAATTCAAAACTCAGCCTGCGCCTTGTCGCGCTCTGCGACCTGCGATATCATAACCTCCGCATGTCACCTCATAATTCTGATCCTCCTGGGGCCGACCCTTTCCACATTGCCTCCATCACCGAGGCGTTGGGCGCTGCCTCGCCTGACGTCGCCCATTCGGAGTGCTCCGCCAATCGTGCTGCCGTGGCGATGATTCTGCACGAGGCCGCGTCCGCTCCCGATTCGCGACCTGCCCCCGGCGATTCGCACCGTGCTCCAACTGTTCTCGAAGCGCTTTTCATCAAACGCGTCGAGCATCCGAGCGATCCCTGGTCGGGCCACGTCGCGATGCCCGGCGGCCGCGAGGAGACCGGCGACGCCACGCTCGAAGAAGTTGCGCGCCGCGAGACGATAGAAGAAATCGGTCTGGACCTCCGGGCCGAGATGCTCATCGGGCGCCTGGACGATATCGGCGGTGGCCGCCTGCGTCCGCATGAATTGAGCGTCTCGACGTTTGTTTATTATTACCCCGGTGCGCTGCCGTCGCTCACTCCACAGGCGACTGAGATCGACGACATCGTGAGCGTTCCTCTGACATACCTCGCCGATTCCGGTAACCTGCGCTCGTATCAATACCCGCCCGATCCGCTCCAGCGCGACTTCCCTTCGTTCCCGCTCGGCGAGGAGGCATATACGCTCTGGGGTATGACGTTCCGGATGATTGGCAACTTCATGCGCCTGTTCGACGTAGACCTGCCCGACGAGCCGACATCGAGGGATGCGGATTGAATTATTTGGGATCGCCCGCCGGTTGAATCTATTTCAACGGATTCTCAATCCGATGCAGGCCCGGCGTTTCGTCGCTGAAGTTTGCCAGGTAAATTCCCTCTTCGCCGGGAATGACCGCCGCGATGTCGTGGACGTGTGTGCCGGGGTGCTCGGCGTACCACAGCGGCGTGGCGGCGTCCGGGCTAAGGGCCATGACGCCCGTGACCGTCGGCACCGGTAGCAGCTCGAGCGGCAGCCGCAGCATCAGGGGTTTGATCCACGGGTTGGCGTGCGCCCACGTCAGCAGGCCGCTGCGTTGCTTGATCATCCCGACCCAAATATTCCCCTCCGCGTCGCGTTCGAGCCCGTCGGCCAACGCCGGCAGCGCATCCCAGACGACCTCTTCCTGTCCCGCTCGATCGCCGGAGATAAAAAGTCGCAAGATGCGGAACTTCGTCGTCTCGGTGACGAGCACGCTCTGCTCGCGCCCGCCCGCCAGGTCTTCGATCAGCACGCCATCGATGAAATTATATTCCTGCGCGACCAGCGCGGCCGACTCGGTCTCCGCGTCGTAGCTCCACAGCCGCCCGTTATTGCCCATCGAAATCGCCTCGCCGACGGCGCCGCCGCCCATCGACGCGCCCTCATACGCAAAAGGTTCGCTGAAATAGAATCGCTTGCCGTCCGCGCTGATATCGAAATCATTGCAGAAAGCGATCGGGCGGCTGTTCGCGTCGTTCATGTCCGCGAGCGCGAGCCGGGTCTCGCTGATCTCCGTGAAGACGATGCCCTTAGTGATCTCATCGCCTTCGCGCCACGGCGCGATCTCGGGCGGTATCGGCACGCGCAGCAGCAGCGGCGTGACTTCTTTGGTCCGTACATCAAGCTGATACAGGCCGACTCTCTCGTCCTCGGGGTATTCGGTCTCGTATAGGAACGACGAGCAGAAGCAGATGACATCGTCATCGCCCGGCAGCTCGTGCGCGCCGGCGGCCATCAGAGGAACGTCGACGAACTGCTCGGCCTCGCGCGTCTCCAGATCGACTTTCCAGATCCAGCCGTCGCGGCCCGTAACGAACGCCCGGCCCAGATGCTCTTGCAGGACCACATCGTCGTATCCGGGGATGTTCTCGGCGAAGGTCGTCATGGTCTCGCCGATGGGATCGCCCTCGGCCCAGACGGCAAGGAGGTCCGCTCTCGTCTCTCCGATAATATACGCCGGCGCGATGACGAGATGCGCCGGCGGCGCCGAGGCCACCCACCAGATCGCAATAATGAGGATGAATCCCACCACCCCCGCCGCAATTGCTCGCACCAGGATTCCGGGCCGCCGCCTCTCTATCGCGTTTTCCTGGGTCGGGCTCGTCTGTTCCGCTTGTTCTTCTTGTTCCATCAGATCCGTTTCCCCTTATGCCACTTGCCCGCTCTTTTCCCGCGGGCCTTGTTTGATGATCCGCCAGCCGAAGCTCCGGCGATTGTATTCTGAATGCGCCAGGGATGCCCGCGCTCAGTTGGCCGAGTTGGGCGGTGGCGTGCAATCAGCCTGAGACAATCACAAAACGCTTTCTTCAATCTGCGATTTCCCCGCCGCCCCGCGCTGGATTCGGTATACCGTCGTCGAGATTTGATGTCGTGATCCGGCCCTGCATCCAGCTCCCCGTTCCCTTCGACTCTCCATATGGATTGGACGCGAACGTCACCGCGACGGGCTCTCATCCGCGCGATATGGCGTCGCTCGAAGAAGCACGCCGGGGAGATCGGTAATATCGAAGATCGCAGTCCGCCCGCGCACGGCCACGCCATGGACTCGATTCTCAAGCGGGTCCGGCCGCTCATCGATCGACACAAACCAGACTGCGCCATTGGGCTCGTTCTCATCTCGGGTCAATTCGAGAGCGATCGCCTTCCACTCGTGAGGCAGGAATCGAAATGGGCGGCGCAAGTAGTATTGCAGCACGCTGTCGTTGTATTCGGGGATGACGACGATGGTATCGCCTTCCCCGAAATTTTCATCCAGAAACTCGGACATCTTGTCGTATGTGCGCTTCTGCCGGCTGTTGAAATAATCGACGAAATAGAAGGCCGGTCCGGTGAGGATTGCCAACAGGATGACGGGGGCCAGCCATCGGGCCCGGCCCGACCACAGCCGCCCGAGCCCCGCTCCGAGCAGGAGATACCAGGGCACCGTGGCCGGGATGAGATAACGCTGGCCGTAGAAAACAACGGGACGCCAAATCGAAATGAGCAGAGGCGCAGCCAGGAGGAATGCAAACAGAAGAGTGATCCACACCGAAAGACTCACTCCGGTCTCGGGCCGATCTTGATGCCGTGGGGATCGCCTGTGGCCGCGTCGGAGGATCGAAGCCGTACTGGCCAGCCCGAGCGCCGCGCAGCCGGCAAGGGGAATCAGATAGATCCACGCCGGCCTGGGCGGCAGGAAAACCCCGTATGTAAATCCGAGCACGATTCCGCGGAAAGTATCGGCGCTGAGCGGGGGGAGCCAGTCGATCCCCTGACCCGTGCGGGCGCGAACCAGGGCGAAATAAACGCACGGCAGGACCGAAAGAAAACTGAACGCGATCCATATCAGGCCGGCTCGAACAGGGACCGCCCGGCCACGATTTGTCAGATAATAAATCAAGGCCACGGCAATGCCGCCCGCCACGACAAGGGCCGATAGATAACTCGAATAGATAAGAAGGAAACTGCTCGAAACAAGAACGCACCAATCCGAGCCCCTCGGCTCCCGCCCCTCGTCGATACTTCTCATGCCTCGGCACAGGGACAGCGCGAAGGCGACTTCCAGGAAAACAATGAAGGCGTAACCCCGCGCTTCCTGAGCGTAGTAAACATGGAAAGGCGACAGCGCAAGAAGGGCGGTGGAGATAAGCGAGGCCGCGCGCGCCATAAGGCGCCTGGCAAAAATATAGAAGAGCGGGATCGTCGCGATTGAAAACAACGCGGAAAAGACCCTCATCGAGAAGAGCGAACTTCCCGTCAATGCGGCCCAGGCTCTGAGGCAGAGGAAATAAGCCGGGGGATGAACGCCCTCCGTTATCGAAGCGAATGTGCCGGAGAGGCGAGGCGCGGTGATCCACATGCGCGTCAACGCCTCATCGGCCCAGAGACTTTCGGTCCCCAATTGATACAGACGCAGGAGCGCGCCACACGTGGTCAGCGCTCCCACGATCGGCAACGAGAGCCGGCCCGAATATCGTAACGGAAGATCTATGGAATTCAGCGGCATCGGCATATAGTGCCCCCTCTCGCCGACGATCCCAAGCTTTCCTCTGCCCGCGGGCCCGCCCTGGCCGGGTCGGGAGGCGCCGAGGGTCAACTGACCTCGATCAGGAAACCCAGGCGCAGGATTGACAACGGCCGGCCATCCGAAGAAAGGCGAGGCGAGAGGGCGACCCGTGAGGGCGACCTGTAAGTCAATTGGCTCGATGCGAGGCATTGGGGAGCGAAGAATCGGCCCGGACGAAAGCGCGGAGCTCCCGGCGCAACGCTCGCGCGAGGAGCCCATTCGGCTTGCCAAACAAGACGGGATGTGGCCGAATCATTGTCGTCGCAGCCCGAATTGCCCGGGACGCCGTTTCAAACGATGGCTTGCCGAACGGTTCGTCGCTGCGGTCGCGATCGGGATAGTGTGCCGAATAAGGTTGACTTGAATTTAGTATACTGTCCCCCAAATCGGCAAGGGATCGGTCCTCTAGGCAAAGTTAATCGGCCTTATTGATTGGCACACACATGAGCAAAATATACGGTATCGATTGTCTATGCACGCCATCTCCGTTGCTTGAGCATGACTATGTTCTTTCAATTGGAGTTCCCCATTTAATCGGCATGCACTTGAGTTATGGCGGTGATGTCTATATCCAAAATATGGAGGGGCCGCAGTGCGAACGGGTAGAGCAGGTCGACATCAGTACGCTTTCTCGTTTGGCTGCTGAATACTGCGAAGCTTATAGCCGGTGTTGTATATCCATTGCTTCACATGGCGATGATGATATTTTGCGATTCAGCTATTCTCTTTCCGTAACCACAATTGATAACGCACGCCACAGATACTCAGTCGGCTATTTCTCGCGTCCTGGTGATCTGTCGCCATCGTCAATTCACAAACTTCGAAAGGGGTGGCTATCGCTCGTTTATGACATGCGTGCACTGTACGGTCACGTGAAGGTTGAAAGGTCGCACAGGGAGCAATTGCGAAACCTGCACAGCGCATGGGACGGACCGTGTCGGCTTGAGTGGGTCAATTGGTTCTCAAGTGATTATGCTGAGATATTCAATCCAGAGTCATTCCAGAATGACTCCTTTACAAGGATTGATGGAGAGTCCGGACCGTATTGGATGATCCAATTGTGTGAGCGCCCTGGAGATTTCTTTACTTGGACAATCCATCGTAAGCGAAGAGTATTACAGGCGATAATTGGGAAATCGTGTTTTAGCAAGATGGTGTCATCTGAGTATGATGCATTTTTGATGAATATGGGATACTTCAAGAGGCGTCGTGCCGCCAAAGTGCCCGGAATCGTCCGTAATTCCGACTTAGGGCAGTGATAGCCAGCCCGACGGCTGTTTGCAGTAGGTATCGGGGATGGTAAACTAGATAGATCGCTCCAGCCGACGACCCCCTCTTCCAGATCGATTACGTCCTCGGTGCGGATGGAAATCGGCTGGGAGCGCTTGAGACTCGTGGCCCGAGCTTCGTCCGTTGGCGATACAAATACGATCTGCTCGGGCGCCTCGTCCAGGAGCGGCGCGACGCAGGCAATGACGGCTCCGACGAGCGCGATGTCACATACAAATACGACGACGACGGCAATCGCACCGAGCTGATCGACGCGCTCGATTCGACCAAAAGTCGGACGTATGAATATTACGCTGGCACTCAGCGGCTGCGATACGCGCGCAGGAACGGCGTGATCGTCGAGGAGCTTCTCTGGACCGCGAACGGCGAGACGTCGAGACGCCAAGATGTCCGAGCGGCGCGAGTTCGTCGGCGGTGTGCTCTCGCGGACGACGGAGTATACATACGATCTGGACGGCACGCTGGCCGCCGCCACGTTCACCGGCGGCGGCTCAGGCATCAACGATGGCTCGCGGATCGATTACGCCTACGATCACACCGGCGAGCTGGTCGGGCGCGAGCTGACGAGCGCGGCGGGTTTCGTCGTGTCGGACGATCGTTATCTCGTCGATCGCCAGAACCTGACGGGATACAGTCAGCGCCTCGCTGTGATCGACGGAGTGACCGGCGCGGTCAAGTCGTTTATTACGTTCACGGATCAGCTCGCGGCTCAGGCGAGCGTGACGAGCTCGGCGGTCACAACAAGTCACTTGCAGACCGACGGCCTCGGCTCGATTCGGAACTTGACATCGACCGACGCGGGCGGACAATCGACCTCGGAGGCTTACGATTACACGGCCTTCGGCTCGCTGACGGCGGGCGATCGTTCTTTGACGGCCCGCCCGCTACTTTTTCGCCTGTCCTTCATGCCCCATATTGACTCATTGCGTATCATTTCAGCCCATTCAGTCGCCTTCCGATTCACGAAGTTGCCTGTTTTCAGCTTTTCGCATAAAGCACAACATCTTGTATCACCATGCAAAATTACCCCCAACATGTTGATTTTGACCCCTTGACATCCCCAAAATTTTCGGCCAGACTGGTTCTCGTCGGTTGAAGTGACTTTTATTTCGCGCAACCTGCTCGAAATTCCCGATCCCGGCCGATCCAACGATTTGAAAACCTGCGTTATTCGAGCCTTCGGGCATCGGATAACGGCCCGATAAAGGCGGAGTCAGTGCATCCGGCCGAGAGGGGAAAGCCCCCCACCGGCGTTGCAAGCCCGGAAGGGAAAGCCCCCACCGGAGCCGCCGCCCAGCCGGCGCCTCAGCCCCGGACAACGCACGCTCGGGTGCCGCACCCTCGGGTGCCGCACGGACCCCAAGAATTCGCCGGATTGCCCAACTCGAGTCGATACGGCTCCAATCCACCCCCCGCTCCAAAGGAGACGCTCCCCATGAAGTTCCAGCGCCGTTATACAACCCCGGACATCGATCCCCTCGACGCCGTC
>JAJFLK010000337.1 GCA_021772735.1 Candidatus Sumerlaeota bacterium
ATGCCGACGGCGCGGGCCATCTGGGCCAGGCGGATGACATATTCCTCAACCTCATTCTTGGCGACCATCATGAGGTCGGCCAGCTCGTCGATGACGACGACGATTCTCGGCATTCGCTCGAACTTGCGTCCCGGGTGCCGGCGCGTCAGGTCGTCGGGGTTATTCGCGACGCGCTCGTTGTATGCCTCGATATTGCGGATCGAGAGGTCGGCCAGGAGCTTATAGCGCTGCTCCATCTGATCGACCGCCCAGGCCAGAGCGGCTGCGGCCTTGCGGGCCTCGCTCACGACCGGGGCGAGCAGGTGCGGAATGGCCTGATAAATCGAGAGCTCGACCCGCTTGGGGTCGATCATGATCATTTTGACCTCGTCGGGCCGGTTGCGGAAAAGTAGCGAGGCGATGAGCGAGTTCAGGCAGACCGACTTGCCCGCGCCCGTGGCGCCGGCGATCAGGATATGCGGCATCTGGGCCAGGTCGGCGATGACCGGCTCGCCGGAGATGTTCTTGCCCAGCGCAAAGGCGAGCGAGGAGGGGTGATTCTTGAAGTCGTCGGATTCGAGCAGCTCGCGCAGGCAGACCGGGTTGCGGCGTTTGTTCGGGACCTCGATGCCGACGGCCGCCTGACCGGGGATTGGAGTCAGGATTCGGACATGTTGGGCGCGCAAGGCAAGGGCGAGATCGTTCTCAAGGGTTTGAATGCGGTTCACTCGCACGCCCTTGCCGATGATCTTCAGTGCGAACCGGGTGACGACGGGGCCCTGGATGACCTCGGTCACCCGGACCTCGATGCGAAACTGAGCCAGCGTGTCCTCGATCAGGCGCGAGAATTCCTCGGCCTCACCCTCGCTCATCCGATAGGTGTTCGCGGGCGGTTCGGCCAGGAGATCGAGCGAGGGCAACTCGTAGAACGTCGGGAAAAGCTCAAGTTCGGGTTGACCTGCGGTCTCTGCCGAAGCGTCCTCGAACATCAAATCGTCTTCGGCCCCGGCCCCGAAGACGCGGCCGCGCGGAGCGTTGTGCGAGTTTGCTCGGCCGCCTTTGCGCTTGGCGCGAGTCTTCTTCTGCCCTGCTGTGCTCGTTCGCCCCCTCGGCCCGCTGAGGACTTCAGGCGATTTGAGATCGTAGATATCGATGATGGGTCCCGCAGCCAGAACGCGAGGCGGCGCGGCCCGGCGGAAGGAGATCCCAGAGAGGAAGCGGAGCGTCGCGTTGCGGAGCTTGTCCAGGCGCAGAGCCTCGGCGACCTTGACGAACGGCCGGCCCAGGGTCTCAAGCGACGGCAGC
The DNA here is from genome assembly GCA_021772735.1 of Candidatus Sumerlaeota bacterium. Lineage (GTDB taxonomy): Bacteria > Sumerlaeota > Sumerlaeia > MVZB01 > JAJFLK01 > JAJFLK01. The sequence goes on from JAJFLK010000337.1 coordinate 1,285, forward strand.
CAGTGTCGAGGCAGGATCGCGAGCGTCAGGCGCCCGGCGAGGCGACCGATATCACGCAGGAAGGTTTCGGTAAAGAGCACAACACCGGCGATCAGGAGACCATAGAGGGCGACGAACGTGCCGGGGTTGCCGAGCAGGCGCGGCAGGTTGATGCCGGCCGAATCGATCAGAAAATTTCCCAGGAAGCCACCCGAGGCGAAAACAGCCTCCCGCGAGATGGGGTATAGGCTCTCGCGCAGGCCGACGTGTGCCGCGAGCAGGCCGCAGGCGGCGACGATCAGAACGATGCTTCCGACGCCACGAGCCCATGAGCGGGTCCGCCCCTCTTCGGAGCGATCGGCGCGCAGGGAGTTCCAGGCGCTGATGCCCATCAAGACGGGCACGACGTAGGCGATATATCCGCCGACGAGGAAGGTGAGGATTCGCGCCGCCCAATGTCCGAACGAACCCACCCAGGGTTCATTGCGCGAGGAGGATACAAGCGCCAGCAGGACGAGCAGCGCGGCGACGGCCTCAAGGATACCGACGAGTTCACGCCCGAAAAACTGGCGTTCGGGATCAGCGGAGATGGGAGGTGCGGCGGCTTTCGATGCCATGGGGAGCGTGACCTGCGTCTATGGGATGACCAACGTCATCGGCCCCCGGGCTTCGAGCGGGGACTTGCGGAACATTAAAACGTCAGGCACGGCGCGAGGCTGGCCGGAACGGACAGCGGACGCGACGCGCAAAGCGTCTCGGAGAAACCCTAGCCGAGGGCCATGAGCCCCGCAAGATTCTTTTTATCTGTTGAAACACGAAGGATGAGAGCGGGGACGGCGCGGTGAGAGCAAGATCAATCGAAGCCCGTCCAAAAATTACAAGACAAACAGGCTGCGAACAGGACGAACAGCGGAAGCGGAGGAACAAGAATGATCCAGTGGAGGCCGGCCTTCGGTTCTTGCGGGGCCACGGCAGCCTCCGGCCCCGGAGGGTCAGGTGATCGAGAACCGAGCGACGGCTTCGCTGGATCGACTTAGAACGAGTGAATGAACGTGCGGACGAGGAAGAGAGCGTCGCGGTAGGCGGCCTTTGAGCCTTTTCCCAAGGGGCCGAACATATCGCGGAGAAGATTGATCTCGTGGCCCGTGGGTTTGAACAGATCCCAGATATCATCGTCATTGAGGACCGTGGCCAGGTGCTTCGGCAGGGTTTTGTCCCTCTTGATGGTCTCGCGAACAAGGTCGTGATTTTCGATGAGGGCGTAATCGATCTCGGCCTTGGCCTTGAGCTTTTTCTCGATGAGGCGCCTGGGATCGGCGGCTTTGCCGAGTTCGAGGTAATTCCGGTACTGCTCGGGCAGCTTGGAACGCAGCCACATAATTACGGCTCGGCGCTCGCTCAACGGGGTTTCGTCCGCGATGCGAAGCCAAAGGGCCAGCGAGGGCCGGACGTAACCTTTCTCAAACTTGAAGATCGCAGGACCGGAAACGCTGTACCGAGCCCCAAATTCGTCTTGCGTAAGGTCTAAGTCCTGACGCGACTTGTAAATAGTATCGCCCAAAGATTTCAACACTGGATTCACACTCCTATTAACCCTAGCACCCGTTTGCATCCCCTGAGGCCACCGCCCTGAGAAGAACGACGCCTAATGACGGCCGCTTTCAGCTTGCGGCATTTGGCCAGCGCGATCCCATCGGAACTCGATGTAAACGTGATGTCAAGTGGAAACGGAAACGCTGCCGTAACGCAATCGAGACGCAATACATAATTAATTCGGTGCGCCTGAAATACGGCAATTCATCAAGTTGAAACTTCCCGAGATCCTAATTCGACACACATCGATCACGGCCCAGGCGCAGATCCGCCCCGGCCCGCACCACTGGCCGATGGCAGACAGAATGCGGAGTTTCGTCATCAACGTCAATACGGCCTTTCGTCACTACCGCCGCGAGTAATGATTCAAAGCATTCGGGCGCTAACAAAAATCCGCAATATTCTTGCAATTTGATCTATTCGCGTACGGGAGAACAATTATGAAAAAGCGATGGTTTGAAGCCACGCAAGGCTTCAGGCACGACGGATTCCCGAGCGCAGAGAGCGCGTGGCGAAGGCCCAGATGCACTGCTTTCGAAGCAGGGCCGCCGCGCGTCGGGCATGCGCGGGGGAATCGGCCACGGCGAAACAAGCCGAGCCACTGCCACACAGCATGGGGCGCCCGAGGCCCGCGGCATTCATGGAGGACTTGAGCTCGGAGTATCGGCGATCATCGGGCGTGAGAAGGCGATCAAAGACGTTGGCGGAGAGGGCGGCCAGGGACGCTGCATCACCGAATTCCGCTGCACGAGCGGCATGGTCGCATCGGCGGGTGGCGCGAAAAAACTGGGGCGTAAGCCGGGCGTAGGCTCCGGCCGTCGGGCTGGAGAACCCAGGCCAGGCGATGATAAGCGGTATTGGGGGAAGGGCACAGGGCAGGGCTGTCAGCCGCTCTCCCCGGCCTTGGGTGTGCGTCAGACCGCCGCGAATGAAAAAGGGCACGTCGCTGCCGATCGCGCCAGCGAGCTCGGCCAGACGGTCGAGCGTTACCGGGAGCTGATAGAGGCGTTTGAGGCCGACGAGTGCGGCCGCCGCGTCCGATGAGCCTCCGCCGAGGCCCGCCCCCGAAGGGATGGACTTGCTCAGGCGAACGTGGAGCCCGCCGACACGAGCCGGATACGCCTCGCGCAGGATCCGCCACGCGTGGTGAATGAGGTTATCTTTGCCGGTGGGGATCTTGGAAATTGTCGCGATGCCGGCGCGGCCCGGTCCGGTCTGGCCCGCAGCATCGGTTCGATAATGGCACCGGATTCGGCACTCGGGTTTAACAAGAGGGGCCAGTTCAAGGATGTCATAGATCGACACGGCCTGCATGATGGAATCGATTTCATGATATCCATCGTCCCGACGGCCCCGGATTTGCAGGATCCAGTTGATCTTGGCGGGGGCCTTGAGCCGGAGGACGTTCGCGCGCGCCGTCGGTGCAATGCAGGGGGCGTTGTGCTGGGACTTACCTGGCATGGGATTCGTCTTCTCCGGATGCTTGCACTTTCACGAGGCCTCGATTCGGGCCAGGTTCCGGACGATCTCGATCAAGCGTTTGGGGTCTACGGAATCGCGGCCACAAGATGGAGTGATAAGCAGTGTATCATCGGCGCGGCGGAGGGAGCCACGGGCCAGATGGCCGACAAATCGATCCACGATTCCGCTCTCTTTTGAGGCCGGGGAGTCGAACGATTGTCGCGGATCGGGGAGTGCCGTATCCTGCGCGGGTTCGAAGACCACGGCCTGCCAGTGGATTCGCCGCATCCAGGCGCGGCGGGCGAGCAGAGCGGCACGAACACCCAGACTTTGGACGATTCCCGGGTTGAACCGGCGCAGAACGGCGTCCATCTGGCCCGTTACTCCGGGATCAAACCTGAAACGGCGCAGAATAAGGCGGAAGGCGACGCCCGCGTCGTCGGCCGCGCCGCCCAGCTCGGTTGCCTCGGCCGAACCATCGGCAGGCGAAGCGGGCCCATGAAACAATCCCAATAGCATAACGTCGTGGCCCTCGGCGTCGGCGACGCGCGCGATCTGGAGCGCAAGGCGTGAGGCCGGGGTCAGGCCGGAGGTGTCGACGTATTGAAGCAGGCGCAAAGTGGTTGCCATCGTGCGCGGCCCGGGCCGGTGCGTCAAGGCGGGAAAGGAATACCCGGCCTGACAGCCTAAAGAGGACATTTTCACTTTGCACGAACCGGACATTTTCACTTTGCGTTGACACGCTTGCCGGAATTCATTGAATTCCACGCATCGATCAGTTACCTTGAACGTAGGCTCCGGTCCGCCGGGACGCCTGCGGCAGAAACGCAAAACTTAAATCGTTTCAATGAGATGTGCCCGGCCGGACGTTCAGAGGGGCGCATGACGAGTCTCAACCGCCATCGGCAAAAGGCGAGGAGGGCATAGCCATGCCACAATCAGTCGAACTAAAACTCAACGGAACGATGATCGAATTGCCCGTTATCGAAGGCACTGAGCACGAGATGGCCCTCGATATCAGCAAGCTGAGGGCGAAAACGAAATTCATCACGCTCGATCCCGGGTATGTCAATACGGGTTCGTGCAAGAGCGCGATCACGTTTATCGATGGCGACAAGGGGATTCTGCGATACCGAGGAATCCCCATTGAGCAACTGGCCGAAAGCTCAACGTTCGTCGAAGTGGCGTATCTCCTGATCCACGGCGAACTGCCCCGGCCGAAGCAGCTGACGGGTTTCTCGCAGCGCCTGACCTGGGCTTCCATGATCCACGAGGATATGAAGACGTTTTTCAGCGGATATCCCGCTGGCGCTCATCCCATGGCGATCCTGAGTTCCATGATGGGCTCGCTCTCGGCGTATTACAGCGGCGACGATGATTACAAGAACCCCAAACAGATGGATCTAGTGATCGCCCGGGCGATCGCCAAGATTCGAACCATCGCAGCGTTTTCGTTTAACAAATCCAGGGGACTGCCGTTCGTTTACCCAGAGGCCGACCTGCCGTATTGCGCCAACCTGCTGAACATGTTTTTCCATAAACCCACGCGGCCGTATCACATCGACCCCGAGGCCGTTCGGCTGATGAACCAGCTTCTGATCCTCCACGCCGATCACGAGCAGAATTGCTCGACTTCGACGGTGAGACTGGTCGGAAGCAGTGAGGCGAACCTGTACGCGGCGATCTCGGCGGGAATCTGTGCCCTTTGGGGTCGGCTCCATGGCGGCGCGAACCAGGCTGTGATCGAGATGCTTCAGCGTATCCATAAGGACGGCGGTGGCGTCCAGAAATACATCGACATGGCCAAGGACAAGAACTCGGACTTCCGGCTGATGGGTTTCGGCCACCGGGTTTACAAGAATTTCGACCCGCGCGCGACTATCATCAAGAAAGCCTGCCGGCGCTACCTGGAGCATGTCGGGGCGGACGACGATCCGCTTCTTAACATTGCGATAAAGCTCGAAGACGCCGCGCTGGCGGATGATTACTTCGCCGAGCGCAAGCTGTATCCGAACGTGGACTTTTACAGCGGCATCATCTACCGCGCGATGAAGATCCCGACCAATATGTTCACCGTGATGTTCGCCATCGGTCGGACTCCGGGCTGGATTGCACATTGGAAGGAAATGATCGAAGCCCCCGAATTTCGCATCGGACGGCCGCGCCAGATTTACACCGGCCCCGTGGAACGTGATTACGTGCCGATCAGCGAGCGCTAGAACGCGAAAGAGACATGAAGCCGACGAGCACGGTGGCGCGGCGCGAGACGGATTGATATTTTGTCGGGGCGGGTTCTTCGCAAATCGGAGGCCCGCCCCGATTGTTTTATGGCATTTGGCGTCCGAAGCCCAATGCCCGAAGCGCACCATTCGAACTTACGCACGAAGGGGATGAAATTATGTCGAGCGAACTGGTTCGATACGAAGTGGCCGATCGCATTGCGACGCTGACGCTCGATCAGCCCGAGCAGCGCAACCCTTTGAACGATCCGATGATCCAGGCCGTGCTGGGGGCGCTTGAGATCTTCAAGAATGACGACGCCGCCCATGTGATGATCGTGACCGGCGAGGGCAAGTCGTTCTGCGCCGGCGGCGATCTGAAGATGATGCAGGGTTGGCTCGACGATATCGACGCCGGCAAAGCCAAATTCGACCCGATCGTTCAGCGCGAATGGTATCGGCAGGGGATCCAGAGGATTCCGCTCGCGTTCCGGCGCATGGATAAGCCGATTATCGCGGCCATCAACGGCGCGGCCATCGGAGCGGGCAACGATCTGGCATTGATGTGCGATATCCGGATCGCAAGCGAGCGGGCCAGGTTCGCCGAGAGTTTCTGCCGCGTGGGCCTTGCGCCGGGCGATGGCGGAGCCTGGCTTCTGACGCGGGCAGTCGGGATCGAGAAGGCCTGCGAGCTGATTTTCACCGGGGACATCATCGACGCGGCCGAGGCGCTGCGCATCGGGCTTGTGGGCCGGGTTGTGCCGCATGAAGAGCTGATGAGCACAGCCCGCGAGCTGGCCGGGCGGATCGCGCGCATGCCGCTCCAGGCGCACCGCATGGCGAAGCAGGCGATCTGGCGCGCGGCGGATCAGACCATCGAAGAGAGCCTGGAATTCATGGCGCTCATGCAGGCGATGCTCCACGGCACAGCCGATCACCGCGAGGGCGTCCGCGCGTTCATCGAGAAACGCGAGCCGAAGTTTGAAGGGCGATAGACGGCCAGACGCACGAAAAGTCCGAACCGTCCCTATATTCCATTCTCAACTTACGGATACATCTCAAAATGCTCGGCGGCGTTGACCGGCGCGACCGAGGCGGAGCCGCCTTCGGCCAGCGCGAAGTGCTTGAACGTGCTGAGGTCCGAGGTCACGCGGGCGGTGTTGCGCGCCGCGTCGATGGTGGTCGGGAGTTTGATCCAAGGGCCTATGAAATCCTCGGCCGCGAAGACCGCGAGATCGGCCTCGGAGCCGAGCGCAATCCCGGCGATCTCGTGATCCACATACTTGAACGTGATCTCGGCGGGGCCAGCGCCGGGCCGGTCGGTCAGGACGCCCCAGCAGACCCGGGCGACGTTGGCCATCGGCTCCAGATTTTGGACCGGGGAATTGGAGCGATAGAGCACGATGCGCTCTTTGGACGTTTGGAAGTTGAATTGGCCGCTTCCGAAATCATCGTCCGGCCAGTCGATCGTCAGACGCGAATCGCCAATGACCGTGGGCACAACGGGGTTTCCGCCCGGCCCGTCACCCGCCCGGCTGAAGGCATTGTAGACGGCGGAGCGCGGAATGTCCGGAGGCGCGACGAGGGGCGGCGTCTGTGGATCGGAGAGCGCCGACGTCTCGGTGCCGAAAACGATATAGCTTCGGCCCGAGCCTGACCCATTTGGATCGGCATCAGGCGCGCCAATGACC
>JAJFLK010000338.1 GCA_021772735.1 Candidatus Sumerlaeota bacterium
GCGCACGAGATCAACAATCCCCTGGCCTCGATCGGCGCGTGCAGCGAGGGCGTCCTGCGCCGGTGGAGCGAATCGGAGAACGGCAAGGCGACCGTCGGCACACAAGAACGCGAGTATCTCAAGCTGATCCGCGATGAGGTCTACCGGTGCAAGGGCATCACGGAAAAGCTGCTTAATTTCTCGCGCAAGAATCCCGCCTCGCTTCGATCCGTTGAATTGACAAGTCTGGTCCACGAATCGCTCGAACTCATGCGACATCAGCACCCGGGTCACGATGTGGAACTCGCCGTCCACGTGCCCGAGGATCCGGTCTATGTCGAGGCCGACGCGGAGCAGATCAAGCAGGTAATCCTAAACCTATTGATCAACGCCTTCGATGCGGTCGGCGCGCGCGGAAAGATCGAACTGCGTGTTGAGACCGAAGGAGAATTTGCGCGGCTTGAGATCCGCGACAGCGGAAAGGGCATGGACGGGCGCGAACTCGATCAACTTTTCGAGCCGTTCTTTACGACAAAGGAGCCCGGTAGCGGAACGGGCCTTGGGCTGGCGATTTCATACAGCATCGTTGAGGCCCACGGCGGACGCCTCGATGCCCGTAGCGCGGGGCCGGCAAAAGGTTCGACGCTGACGATGACGCTTCGGCTGGGTTCAACCTCAAACAAAGTCGCTGCCGAACCGGGGGACTCGACTTGACGAAACGCCATGATCGGATAAACGCCTCGGTATTGTTCGTCGATGACGATGCTTCGCTTCGGCGGGTCATGCAACTTGAGATCGAGCGCATGGGTTTCGACGTGACCGTGGCCGGCGACGTCGCGGCCGCCCGCGAGGCGATTGGTAAGAAAGACTTCGATGTGGTCATCCTCGACCTACGAATGCCAAAAGTAAACGGCGATGAGTACCTTGTGGAATTGAAGAAGGAGTCGCCCTGGAGCGAGGTGATCGTCCTGACCGGGAACGCAAACATCGACGTCGCGATTGAGTGCATGAAGAATGGCGCCTACGATTTCCTGACCAAACCGTGTTCGCTCGATCAGCTCGAAATTCTGATCGAAAAAGCGTGCGAGAAGCGCCGTCTCGTCACACAATTCGAATCGCTTCAACCTCGGGCGTTTGCCGGGGTCGGAGTCGGAAACAGCCCATCGTTCCAACGAATCAAGGAAATGGTCATCAAGGTCGCACCGACCGAGGAACCCATCTTGATCCTCGGCGAAAATGGAACCGGCAAGGAGCTGCTCGCGCGGGAAATCGTTCGGTATTGCAAGCGAACCGACCAGCCGTTCGTGACGGTCAATTGCAGCGCGTTCAGCGAATCGTTGCTCGAAGCCGAGCTTTTCGGCCACGAGCGCGGCGCGTTCACCGGAGCGGATCGCAGGCGAATCGGCGTCTTCCAGTTAGCTGACCACGGAACCATTTTCCTGGACGAGATCGGCGACATGCCCCCCTCCATGCAGGCCAAACTTCTGAGAACGCTTCAATCGGGCGAGGTCCGGCCCGTTGGCGCAGAGAAGAATATTTACGTGGACGTGCGACTCATTTCCGCGACGAATCAGGATCTTCCACGCCTTGTTGAAGACGGCGCCTTTCGGCGCGATCTCTACCACCGTCTCAATACATTCACGCTCCAGCTGCCGCCCCTGCGGGATCGTGGCGAAGATATCGCGGAGCTTGCCGAGCATTTCCTAGCCGAGCAAAACCGCAGGATCGAGCGGCGGCTTTCGTTTTCAGCCGAAACTCTTGGGGCGCTCAAAGCCTATTCCTGGCCGGGCAATATCCGTGAGCTGCAGAACGTAGTCAAGCGCGCGTCGATTCTTGCTCCCGGAGATGTGATCGCTTCCGAATCTCTGCCCGAATATTTGAAGAACCCGCGCCGGGCATCAGAGGGCGAGATGGACATCACCGGGATGTCGGCCGAAGAACTCGAGGAAATTCACATCGTCAAAATGATTCAAGCTTGCGACGGGAATAAGCGTGAGGCTGCCCGACGACTCAAGATCTCGAACAAGACGCTCTACAATAAGCTGCATGCCTATGGGATTGATCTGGAAACTGCCGGCGTTATTCGCGTCCCGGATACGGCGCAATGAATTTCCCAGACGCGGAGTTTTGCTCTCTGGGACGCTCCGACCAGGGCAGTGTTAACGCGTCGATTCGGTCGCCGTTTTCGTTCAAAGCCTTAAAGACAAGAACCTCATCGCGGACTTCCAACAGACCTAAACAACTTTCAGAGTTGTAGCCAACGGCTCGACCCGTATCGGGCTCGAAAGCCAACTCTTCGCTGAACTTGCTGCTGCTTCCGATGGTGATGTGCGTGACTCCCGAGACAGGTACGCGGCGTTCGTAGACATGGTTGTGGCCGGCGAAAACGAGGTCGATCCCATTGGGAGATTCAATGGTGTCGCCCAGGAGATTATAAAGGTTCTTGCTCGGTCCGTGGCCCACGTTTGAAGCCTGAAGGGGCTTGTGAAGCATCAGGATTTTCCAGCGCGACTTGCATCCGGAAACTTCTCGTTCAAGCCATGCCAACTGCTCGGGATCTTCGTCGATGTTCTGCGAGTTGATGAGGAAGAAGGTTATCAGCTCATGGCCGAAAGTCTGCGAGTAATACTCACGACCGGCCATGTTGAAGGGCGGAAAATTCAATTCCGAGTCTAATCGCCACCGACCCATATCATGATTTCCCAACAACGCAAAGAATGGCGTTCCAGTGTCGATCAGAGCCCTAAAGGGATTTATAAATCCTTCCCAGATGCTGGCCGGAAAGGGTTTGAACCCGTAGAGGTTGTCGCCCAGCATAAATACGCCAGAGAGGTTTTTCGATTTCTGAACATTCAATATCTCGTTAGCGATGCGCTGCACGTGTGGGCCCCCTTCGCCCGAGTCACCCACGATCGCAAACGCGAGAGATTCAGCTTCATCGGCGCCGGCTGGAGATCGATCGCGCCCTCTTTCGAACAGGACGAAATCCTCCCCGGAGCCGCTCAATCGGTAAGTTTCGGTATATCCAGCTGTACTGGCCGCGATCGCGAACTCCTTCAGATCCTTGCTCCGACCCAAGAGGAGGTCCGGGAGCGTCTCGGGATTTATGAAGGCAACATCGTCATTTAGCGGCAGGATTCGATAGTGACCGTAGACGTGATATTCTGCTCGTGCGGCCTTGCCGATCGCACCGACGGCCCCCGCAGGATTCCCCAACCGGGATTCGATCGATACGGCTAAAATTTTTGAACTTTGTCGTGGATTTTCCGCCAGGGAAGCAACGGTCAAATATGTGAACTCCCCAGCCAGAAGAATCAGCACAAGGAATCGGACCAACGCATCCCAGTCCGACCGGCGTCGAATCCAAGCGCCCATGCCCGCCAGCGACAGGCCGAAGAGGATGATCAGCACCAGATGTGGCCGGAGGAGATAGAACCCCTGATCCCAAAACACTTCGGGAAGCACCCAGGCAAAACCCGCAGTGCTCAGCAGCAGCGTGGCAATGATGAACCCTGCAACAGAGATGCGCTTGAGCCACTTCGGGGCAATCGGGTGACCCAGGAGGCGGGCGTCAATGAACCAGCCGACGACGAGCGCCACCCCCCACAGCACCGCGACGCGGGCCGCCAGCGCAGTCCACCCCTCTCGACTGGCCCGTTGTCGCGCCCAGGTCCGGCCAGGCCCGCTGATCAAACTGCGCCAGTGGTCGCGCAACAGGTCTGGCCCTCCGAGGACCGCCCCCCGATCGAACGCGATCGTCACCAGTTCGGCGGCGCCCAGCACTGCCACGGCCAGTGCACGAACGGGCGTGAGCACC